>NZ_JBSGYT010000001.1:0-92040 GCF_053610645.1 Streptomyces sp. NPDC054883
GCACCTCTGGCGCCCCGGCCGGGGGGCCCGCCCCCCCGGCGGGGTTTCCGCGGGCGGGTCGGCCGGTGCGTCCTGTCCGGCGGTCGTCCCGCGGGCGGCGTCCGCACGGCGGAATGCGGCGTTGATGCGCTGGGCTTCGGCGAGCTGGTCTTCGAGGATGACGATCCGGCAGGCGGCCTCGATCGGAGTACCGGAGTCCACGAGCTCGCGGGCCCGGGCGGCGATCCGCAGCTGGTAGCGGGAGTAGCGGCGGTGGCCGCCCTGCGATCGCAGCGGGGTGATCAGGCGGGCTTCGCCGATCGCCCGGAGGAAGCCGGGGGTGGTACCGAGCATCTCGGCGGCCCTGCCCATGGTGTAGGCGGGGTAGTCGTCGTCGTCGAGACGCCCGAGTGAATTCTCTGCTGTCACTTTCACCTCTGCATGCGGAAATACGTCGAGGGGCCCTGGTGCCGTACGGCACCAGGGCCCCGAAGGAAATTCAACACCATCAGCCGGGCTTTACCGCTGCCGGCTCTTCATGTCCGCAGACTCCCGGGTGGTCCGGGCTGCGGGGATCGTGTATGCGTGACCGGGAACCACCTTCCCATCGGGGTCTTGCGGCGTCCGGGCGACTGCTGCCCGCCCGGACGGGTACTGCTTGACCTTGTCGACAAAAGAAACACTATACGGGCCAGAGGCTGATGTCTACTCCAGCAAGCATAGATTTTGGCGTTCACCTGTATGAGCCAATCACTCTCCGGCGCTGCCGGGGGCGGCCACGGGCCGGTGGCCGGGCGGTCCGGCGGCCGCGGGAGAAGATGGGCTGCATGGCAGACACCTTCACCACACGCACCCTGGAACTCACGACGGGTTCCGCCGAGACGGTCCACGACCTCACCGCCGCCTGCGCGCAGTTCCTGCGGGAGGCCGCCCGGGGCCGGGACGGGCTGCTCAACGTGTTCACCCCGCACGCGACGGCCGGGCTGGCCGTGATCGAGACGGGCGCCGGCAGCGATGACGACCTCCTGGAGGCGCTGCGTACGCTGCTGCCCGCCGACGACCGCTGGCGGCACCGGCACGGCTCGCCCGGGCACGGCCGCGACCACGTACTGCCCGCCCTGGTACCGCCGCACGCCACGCTGCCCGTGGTGGGCGGCGAACTGGCGCTCGGCACCTGGCAGTCGGTGGTCCTGGTGGACACCAACCGCGACAACCCGCGGCGGACCGTCCGGCTGTCGTTCCTCGGCTGACGCCGCGGCCGGCGACCGCAGCGCGCGGCGGGTCAGTCGTGCACGCGGGCGGTGCCGAGCCGACTGACCATGGCGGGGTCGCGGTGGTCGAAGAAGAGCGTCCGTCCGGTGTCCATGGCGGCGATGCGAGCCATCTCCCCGTCGGTCAGCGAGAAGTCGAATACGTCGAAGTTCTCGGCCATCCGGTCGGCGCGGACGGACTTGGGGATCACGATGACCTCGCGCTGGACGAGCCAGCGGAGCACGACCTGTGGCACGGACTTCCCGTGCTTCCCGGCGATGTCGCGCAGGACGGGGTGGGAGAAGAGGTCGCCTCGGCCCTCGGCGAAGGGGCCCCACGACTCGATCCGCACCCCGCGCTCGCGCATGAGTTCCTGATCGGCCGTGCGCTGGAAGAAGGGATGGGTCTCCACCTGGTTCACCGCGGGGGTGACCTCGTTGTGGTCGATGAGGTCGACGAGCCGGTCGGAGTAGAAGTTGGAGACTCCGATCGCCCGGACCCGGCCCTCGTGGTAGAGCCGCTGCATGGCGCGCCAGGAGCCGTAGACGTCGCCGAAGGGCTGGTGGATCAGGTACAGGTCGAGCTGTTCGAGGCCGAGCTTGCGCAGTGAGGTGCCGAAGGCGCGGCGGGCGTTCTCCTCGCCGGCGTCCTGGATCCACAGTTTGGTCGTGACGAACAGTTCTTCGCGCGGGATGCCGCTGTTCCTGATCGCCCGGCCGACGGCCTCCTCGTTCTGGTAGGCGGCCGCGGTGTCGAGCAGCCGGTATCCGGCGGCCAGCGCCTCGGTGACGGCCCGTTCGGTCTGCTCCGGCGGGATCTGGTACACGCCGAAGCCGAGGACCGGCATCTCGACGCCGTTGTTCAGGGTGACGGTCTGCATGGGACTTCCTTCCTGGGGGCCCGGCCGGTCGAACGCCCTCATGGCACAGTGGGCGCCGTCCGGCGCCCACTGTGCCATCGCGCCCGGGCCCGCGCCGTTCAGCGCGCGACCGGGCGCGGCGGAAGGTGCGTCCCGGCGTCAGCCGTCGATGCGGTGCTGGGTCCAGAAGGAGGTCAGGTCCGTGGTCGTGGCTGCCTGGGCGGCCGCCTTGAACTCCGCGGTGGTCGAGACGCCGTACCAGTGCGAGGTGGCGTAGTCCTTGAGCAGCTTGGCCATGACGCTGTCACCGAGGACGCGGCGCAGGTCGTGCAGCGCGCACTTGCCGTAGCCGTAGATCACGGTGGAGTACCGGGAGGAGTGGGCGTCCCAGTAGGCCATCGGGTTGGTGATCTTCTCCGCGGCCGACGCCCACGAGACGCTGCTCCAGCAGTTCGTGCCCGTCTTGTTCTGCGCCAGGTCGGTGGCGTAGTCGGTGAACGCCTCGTCGAGCCACGGGCTGGTGTACTCGTCGTCGCCGACGATGCCGTACCACCACTGATGGCCGATCTCGTGGGTGAGCGCCGTGGTGCTGACCAGGTCGAGGACGAACCCGGGGTATTCCATGCCGCCGAACCAGTAGTTGTTGTCGATCACCGCGTCCAGTTCGCCGTAAGGGTAGGCGCCGAACCTGGCCGCGTGGGCGTCCACGGCGGACTTGGCGGTGCTGAGCATCGACTGCGAGTCGGCGGAGCTGATGCCCGAAACGGAGTAGATGTTGACCGGGGTGCCGGCGGTCGAGGTGCCGGAGATCTTGGTGAAGGGGCCGGCCGCCCAGGCGAAGTCGCGGACCTTGGCGGCGGTGGCGGTGGTGACCGTACGGCCGCTGGTGCCGGGGGTGTCCACCGAGGTGCCGGTGGCCGGGACCAGGAGGGTGTTCGGGTGGTCGAGGGTCACCCGGAAGTCGGCGGCGAGGGAGTAGAACGACTCGCCGTTGTTGGTGTAGGGGTCCAGGTGCCAGCCGGCCGCGTCCTTGACCGCGAGCACGGGAAGGGCATTGCCGATGTTGTTGAACGCACCGTCATGGCCGAAGCGGTCGGCGCCGCTGGGGACGGTGATGCCCAGGTCGAAGCCGATGGTGGCGCTCTGACCCTGGGTCAGCGGCGCGGGCAGGGCGATCTGGAGGGCCGTGCAGCCGACCGAGAGCGCGCCCGCGGTGCCGCCGGTGACGTTGGTGACCCTGATGGGCATGGCGGAGCAGGTGCCGTGATAGTTGTCCCAGAGCCGCAGGTACACCTCGGTCAGCGCGGTGGCCGAGGCGTTGGTGAAGGTCGCACTCTCGTGGCCGCTCCAGACACTGCCGCTGGTGTCGCTGCTGAGGCTGACGGTGTACGAGGGGGCGGCAGGGGTACGGGTGGAGTCGCCGGGCGGCGTCGTGCCGCCGGCGGTGTCGAGGGCGACGTCGTCCACGACGAAGCTGGTCTGGAGGCTGGAGTCCTCCGTGCCGGTGAAGGCGAGGCTCACGGTCTGCCCGGCGAACGCCGAGACGTCGAACGACTTCTGGACGTACCCGGTGTTCTTGTCCAGGTTCGAGTAGGTCGCGAGCGTGGTACTGCCGATCTTCGCCGTCAGCTTGTCGTACTTGGTGGACGTGGTCGTCTCGGCGGTGTCGATGTGCAGCCAGAAGGTCAGGCTGGCTGAGCTGCAACCGGACGGGATGGTGACGCTCTGCGAGAGCGTGTCGGTGTGCGTGCTGCCCACGCCGTTCAGCCAGGCGAAGGCCGTGCCCGTGTGGGCGCTCTGGCCCGCGCGGCTGGTGATCACGCTCGTGGACGACTGGCTCCAGGGCGAAGTACCGGTCTCGAAGCCTCCGTTGCCGACGACCTGGGCGGGGGTACAGGCGGCGGCGCGGGGGGCCGCGGACGGCTCCGCCGCCGCCGGGGTGGTGCCGAGCGAGGCTGCGGCCAGCGCGGCGACCGTGAGCACGGTCGTGGCGAGGGCCTTGTGGGGGGTCGATCTCACACGGAACTCCTTTGCGGGGGCCGGGATTCCGGCCTGCTCGGTGACCGCTCGACCGGCTGGGTGGGCCGGAGGGCAGCCGCGGGCTGCGCGGATCGCTTGCGCGATCGCTGGGGTGAGATTCCTGGCCGCCTCCCCCGGGTCGGGGCGACGACTGGCGGAAGCCTGGCAGATTTGTCCGGAGCATGCCATCAGGCGCGAGTAAAAGTGTCCCCGCCTTCGACCCCGCCACCCTCCCCCGCCCCTTCCTCCGCACGGTTCAGCCGAGGCCGTCTGGCGGACCGGCGCGGACGTCGGGCACCATCTCCTTGCCGCTCCCTGGTTGCACCTGCACCGCCAACCCACCGTGCACGGCCACCCGCAGGAGACACACGCCGATGAAGCTCCGCCCGATCCTCACCGCCCTCACCCTCACCCTCG
Source organism: Streptomyces sp. NPDC054883 (assembly GCF_053610645.1). Classification (NCBI taxonomy): domain Bacteria; kingdom Bacillati; phylum Actinomycetota; class Actinomycetes; order Kitasatosporales; family Streptomycetaceae; genus Streptomyces; species Streptomyces sp. NPDC054883. The sequence continues at coordinate 4,526 of NZ_JBSGYT010000001.1, forward strand.
CCACCGTGGCCGCACCCGGCGTAGGGGTACTGGCCGGGGCCACCGAGGCCTACGCGGCCACCAAGATCAGCCACGCCACCGCCACCTCGATGTTCCGCAGCTCCGGGATCACCTGGTCCTCGTCGGGCGGCTGCTCCGACCGCAACAACCCCACGTGTACGTCGTTCGAGCAGCTCAACCTCTCCAGCGCCCAGGGCGCCCAGACGCTCAAGAGCGCCACCGGCTGCGCGCTCAACATCACCGGAGGCACGGAGACCGGGCACGCCGACGGGACGTACTCGCACTGGAACGGCTACAAGCTCGACTTCGCCAAGTCCACGTGCCTCGGCAACTACATCAAGAACACGTTCGCCTACATCGGTCCGCGCGGTGACGGAGCCCTCCAGTGGAAGTCCGGCTCCGGGAACGTCTACGCCGACGAGGGCAGCCACTGGGACGTCACCTACTACAACTGCGGCGGCTGCTGACCGCGCGCGGGCGCGGACACGACGAGGTCCCCGGGAGCGGCTCGCGCTCCCGGGGACGTCGGTCCGCAGCTGCGGTTCAGTCCTCGCCGAGGATGATGTGGTCCTCCGTGGTGCCCGTCTCCCGGACCGGCTCGGAACTCCCGCGGACCCGCTCCGCCGCCTGGCGGCGGGGTCCGGCGCGCTCCTCGGGCTGATCGGCTGCCCTGGTGGAGTCGTTCCGGATCGTGTTGCGCACCATGTCCAGCTCCTTCCTCTGGCCGTGGCGGGCGACGACGTGGCCCACCGGACCCTCCGCGCATCTCGTATGTGGCGTCCGCCGCGCGGTGCAGCGGCACGCACCCCACACTGTGACGGCCCGCACCGCGCCGCGCGCCCGCTGCGCGCCGATCGGGTGAAGCGCTCGCGCAGCCGCACGCCCGCCACGGCCGCACCCCGGCCCCTACGCCGGGGCGGCGCAGCCGGGGTGGCCCCAGCCCGAACCGTGCTTGGCGATCTCGTCCCCGGCCGCGTAGGCCGTTCCGCAGGGACAGGTGCCCTTGAACTTCGCCTTGATGGTCCGGGCTCCGCGGCCCGCGGAGGCCGGACGGGCGAAGGAGCTGCGGGCGGACGACGCGGGGGCTGAGGCCGTGCGGGCCGGGGAGGTACGGGCCGGGGCGGGCACCGGCATGGCGTGGTCCCCCAGCGCGGTGCCGGCGGGCCGCTGGCTGGTGGCGGCGTCGCTGGCGGCCTGGTCGGCGATCGCGTTCAGGTGGTCGCCGTCCTCGCGGTGGGCGGGGACGTAGCGGAACTCGACGTCGCGCTCGGCCAGCAGCGCGTCGATGCGCTCGACGAGTTCACGGTTGGCGACCGGCTTCCCGGCGGCCGTCTTCCACCCGTTGCGCTTCCACGCGGGCAACCACTGCGTCACCGCCTTCATGGCGTACTGGGAGTCCATCCGCACCTCGATCGCCGTCCCCGGGGCAACGGCCTCCAGCAGCTTCTCCAGCGCCGTGAGCTCGCCCACGTTGTTCGTGGCCCGGCCCAGTGCGCCGGCTTCCCAGCGCTCGGGCCGACCCTGCGCGTCGCCGATGACCCAGGCCCACGCGGCAGGCCCCGGATTCCCCTTCGCCGCCCCGTCGCAGGCGGCAATGATGCGTTCAGACATCCCCCGATCATGCCCCACCGGACTCCGTGCGACGGACCACCGCCCCGGCCGGCCACATCGGTCCTCCGGTACGTGAGACCGGGCACATTTTTATCCCTTTTGGTGCGATTAGCTCCAGGATTGTCGGTGGCCTGCGCCTCGATCCGAGTGGGCGCCGGACCCCACCGCGACATCCGCTACCGGGAGTGACATGCGACGCACACACCGTCGGACCGACACCAAGCGACTGGCCCTGACCTCGGCCGTGGCGGCCGCGGCCCTGGGCCTCGGCGGGCTCGCGGCGGGCTCGGCGGCCGCCGCGGGGAACGGACCCGGCGGTGTGCCGGGGCCCGGTAGCGCGGCCGCCGCCCCGGCCGGGCAGCAGATGTCCTCGTTCACGGTCAAGTTCCCCTCCGCTCCCTACCGCACCCACAACATCGCCCGGGCGGTGCAGCTGATCAACGGCTCCGTGGTCGCGCCGGGCGCGACCTGGAGCTTCAACGAGACGGTCGGCGAGCGCACGCCGGAGAACGGCTTCGTCGACGGCATCATGATCAACGACGGCCGGTACGTGAAGGCCCCCGGCGGCGGCATCTCGGCGGTCGCGACGACGATGTTCAACGCCATGTTCTTCGCGGGCCTCAAGCCCGTCGAGCACGGCGCCCACTCCTTCTACATCGAGCGCTATCCCGAAGGCCGCGAGGCCACGGTCGCCTGGGGCACCCTCGACCTGCGCTGGAAGAACGACTCGGGCCACCCCGTCCGGATCCGGGCCGCGTCCAGCGACACCTCGGTGACGATCGCCCTGCTCGGTACGAAGAAGTACGACGCGATACGCGCCACCAAGAGCCCCCGGACGCACCTCACCCCGCCGGCCAAGCGCACGGCCACCGGCGCCTCCTGTGAGGAGCAGAGCCCGCTGGAGGGCTTCGACGTCTCCGTCGACCGCGTCTTCGTCAAGGGCGGCCAGGAGCTCAGGCGCGAGACGTTCCGCACCCACTACACCCCGCGCGACGAGGTCACCTGCCTCCCGGAGCCCACCCCGGCCCCGGCAGCCCCGTCGGCTTCGGCGACTCCGGCCCCGCAGGACGTCCCGGCCGACACGACGGCCGCTCCCGCGCCGAGCGACGGCTGACCGCCCGGGCGAGCCACCACCGGCCGCCCCGCCCGCCGGCCCCGGTAAGGTGACCACGCGAATCGCGTACCGACGGGGGATTACAAGACAATGAGCGAGCCCGCAACCGCCCCGGTGTTCCAGCCACTTGGGCCCGATGACCCCACCATGGTCGCCGGTTACCGCCTCGCGGCCCGGCTCGGCGCCGGCGGCATGGGCAAGGTGTACCTGTCGCACACGCCCGGCGGGCGTCCCGTGGCGATCAAGGTGATCCGTCCCGAGTTCGCCGAAGACCCCCAGTTCCGGAGCCGGTTCCGACAGGAAGTGCAGTCCGCCCAGCGTGTGCAGGGCCTCTACACGGCCCCCGTCATCGACAGCGACACCGACGGTCCGACGCCCTGGCTGGCCACCGCCTACGTGCCGGGGCCCACCCTCGCCGCCGCCGTCGCCGAGAGCGGGCCGCTGCCCCCGCGCACGGTGCTCATGCTGGTCGCCGGCATCGCCGAGGCCCTCCAGGTCATCCACGGCGCGGGCATCGTACACCGGGACCTGAAACCCTCCAACGTACTGCTGGCTTCCGACGGCCCCCGGGTCATCGACTTCGGCATCGCGCGGGCCGCCGACACCACCTCCCTCACCGCGAGCGGGGTTTCCGTCGGCACTCCGTCGTTCATGTCCCCCGAGCAGGCGTCCGGTCGGGACGTCGGCAGGGCCACCGACGTGTTCGCGCTCGGACTGATCGCCGCCTTCGCGGCCCTCGGCACGTCCGTCTACGGCGACGGGCCCTCGCACGCGGTGCTCTACCGTATCGTCCACGAGGAACCCGAACTCGAAGGCCTGTCCGAAGAGTTGCGTCCGCTCGTCACGCGCTGTCTGGCCAAGGACCCGGCGGAGCGGGCCTCGTTGGCCCAGATCCTGGAGTTGTGCCGCAGCGCCGCCGACCAGACCCAACTGCGCCGCCCGGAGGACTGGCTGCCGCGGAGCGTCGCGGCGGAACTGGCGCAGCGGCCCGCGGTCCCCGCGCCGGTCGCCGAGCGCCCCGCCACCGGCCCGCACCCGGTGACCGCGCCCGACTACCCGGTCGCGCCTCCCGCCTACCAGCCGACGGTCACGGCGCAGCCGACGGCCGGCGCCACCGCCCACCCGACCCCGCCTTCCGGGCCCCCGGCGTACCGACCCGCGTCGACGCCGGGGCCGGTCACCGGGCCGCCGCCGGTGGCGCCCTCCGGCCCGTACGGGGGGCCGTACGGATACCCGCAGCCCCATCCGCAGCCTCATCCGCAACTGCACATGCAGCCGCCGCAACCGGCCGCCGGGGCCTCCGCCTCCGCCGGTCGTCGCGCCGGCATCGTCATCGCGTGCATCTTCGGGGGGCTGCTCCTGCTGGCCGGCTGTGGCGCCGTCGTCAACATGCTCGGGGACAAGGGCGCGAACAGCACGGCCCGCGGGAGCTCCGCTGCGCCGGGCGCCGCGCAATCCGGCGGGACCCAGCCCTCGGGCGGCGCTCAGCAGCCCCGGACGGACCCCAAACCGGCGCTGTACCAAGGGTTCCAGTTCCCCTCCGGATACCACCTGGAGTTCGGGGACGACCCGTTGCAGCCCCGCGATTCGAACTACGACGACCTCTACTTCTCGTGCGGGTCGGTCAACGACTGCACCCTCGGCGCCTACGGGTCCAAGCTGGTCGTCCTCGACGGCGGCGAAAAGGGATCGCTGGCCACCTGCCGGGCCGCCACCCGCTTCACCAGCCGTATCGCGGTCGGGTCGCTGTCCAAGGGCACGGAGCTGTGCGTGCGCACCAAGGCCGGCAACATCGCCCTCGTGGTGTACGGCGGTGCGTCCAGGCCCTCGGATCCCAGCACGTACATCACCATCGACGTCACCGTGTGGCGGGGGGCGGTCCGCGGCGACTGAGCCGGGTGACGGCGACGGGCGGTGCCCGCCGGGCTCAGGACCCGGCGGGCTGGAAGGCGGTGGCCCGGACCGTGTTGCCGCAGAGGGCGAACCCGTCTGCGTCGGCCGGGGCGAGCTGCTCCTTGATCCCCGCGAAGCCGACCACGAGCGAGGGGGCGACCGTCGGGTCCGCGCCGGAGGCGCAGTACCCGTCCGCCTCTCCCAGCACCGGGGTGAACGTCAGGTGGGTCACGGCCCGGCCCCCGGCGGCGAGTTGCACGGACCGCTCACTGCCCTGCCGCAGGACGGTCAGCGGCTTGTTCCGGTCCGGGGAGCCCTGGCCGGCGAGGGCGACGGTGGGAAAGCCCTTGAGCACGCAGGGCTTCGGTCCCTTGTTGGTCACGGTCACCGTGACCTGGGTGGAACCCGCCGCGCTCGCCGACAGCTGAGTGCCCTTGCAGACGGGCGCCGGGGCCGCAGCCGCCGACTGGGCGCCGGCCAGCGCCCCGGCGGACAGCACGGCTCCCAGCAGCAGCGAGCAGCAGGCGGCGGTCGTGCTCCTTCGTCCTGCACATTTCATGGCGGTTCTCCATGGTCCGTCCGGAACGCCGGGCTCTGCCCCTGCCTTCCAGCGTGGCACGCTGTCGCGTTCCCCGCTCCCCGGCCGGTGGATCAGCGGGTGGCGCGGCCGTACAGCACCAGGGCGCGGGACAGGGCGGTGAGGGCGACCGTGCACAGCAGCGTGCGGAGGATGTTCGTGGTGACCCAGGTGGTCTTGAACTTCTCGACGATCGCGAAGTCGGTCAGCTTCGTCGCGTCGCCCGCGTCCGCCAGTTCGTTGTTCAGCGGGATGTTGACGCTGAAAGTGATCACGAGGACGATGAAGTAGAGGACGGCCGCCACCCCGACCCAGACGGCGACGTTGCGGCGCCCCTTGCGGTATTCCAGGACCACCGAGATGACCGGCAGCAGCAGCGCGACCATGAAGGCCATGCCGAACAGGGGGTTGCCGTCGATGGCCGAGTTGAAGTTCTGCATGGCGGTGACGTAGGTCCGCTCGTCGGCCTTCGCGAGGCCGGGCATCACGGAGACGTCGAAGGCAAAGAAGAGACCGGCCATCAGGCCGAGCAGCACGGTCGAGACGAGGAGCAGGACCGTCGCGCCCTTGCCGCGTTCGGCCGGCGCGGCACCCGGCGCCGGCTGCTGGGGCTGGTGCTGCGGCTGGTACGGGGGCTGCTGGGCGTACGGGTTGTGGACGCCGGACTGGGGCGGGTGGGCCTGGGGGTTCCCGGCCGGATGTGTCGTCATTGGCTGCGTCCTCTTCTGGGTGCTTGGTGTGCTGCTCGCATCGGCGCGGACATCGCATCGTGGCATTCCCCGAGCCCCACGGCCACGGGGCGCCGACCGGCTCTCGAGCGTTCTTCGAGGGCCGGTGTCGCATGCTGTTCGGTCGGCCGCTGTCCGGCCGGGCCCGCGGACCCGCGGGCCCCGATGAGGCATTCCTCCAGGAAGGCCAGAACGCGCAGGTGGTAGGCCGGCGCGGTGTGGCCCAGGCTGAGGTTGTGCCCCGAGGCGGGCGCGTGCTCCACGGTCACCGAGGGGCACGCCGTCAGGCGGGCGGTCATCGCGGTCAGGGTGTGGGCGTCGAGCCTCCACCACCCCTCGTGTTCCGCGAAGGTCAGGCGGACCGGGATCCGGACGCGGGGGGCCAGCGCCTCGTACTGCCGGGGCCACCAGGGCGTGTCCGCCGACTCCCGGGGCGGGACGGACGCGAGCAGGGCGCGGCTCGCCTGGAAGGTCCCCGGCGGATAGAGGTTCAGGGGGCCCCAGTTGAGCCGGGTCGCACCGGCGCCGAGCGTCGAGGGGAAGTGCAGGGCCTCCGGGTGGTACTCGTAGCCCACGCCGGAGGCGTCCAGGCCCAGCAGCGGGACGGCCGGGGCGGTCGCCGCGGTGTGCAGGGCCACTTTGCCGCCGTCGGAGTGGCCGAGGAGGAAGACGCCGGCCCCGAGGGAGTGGGTCCGGGCGTGCTCCGCCAGGGCCCGGCGCAGCGTCTTCGCCTGCTCGGGCAGGGACTGGCCCTCGGGCAGCGCCGCCGCCGAGGTTCCGTAGCCGGGGCGGTCCACTGCGAGTACGGCGTGGCCGAGGGCGGTGGCCAGGGGGACGAAGGAGTCCCAGTACCGGGCCCGCATGCCCCGGCCGTGGATCGCCAGGATGGTGGAACGGGGGACGCCGCCTTCGGGCAGTGCGAGCAGCCCGGAGACGGCGGTGCCCGCGGCGTCGATCGTGCAGTGGCGGGCGGGGCCGGCCGGGTACGCCGATGTGGTCAACGGACCGCCAGTCCTCTCCGGGCGCCGCTCACCGCGTCCAGCCACTGCGCCGGAGAGTCGGTGCGCAGCAGCGAGGTGCCGACCAGGAGGCCGCCGAAGCCCGCGTCCAGCAGGCGGGCGGCCGTCGCCGGGCCGTCGATGCCGCTCGCGCTCACCGGGCAGGGGGTGCCGGTGGCGCGCACGGCCGGCAGGAGTCCGAGGCTGCGGCCGAGGTCGCCCGGATCGCGCTCGCGCGTCTTGATGTCCTTGTTGTTGACCGCGATCACGCACTCCTGGGCGTGCGGGACGGCTGCCAGTTCGGCTTCCGTGGTGATCTCGACGAAGGGGGTGAGGCCGGTCAGCAGGCACTGGGCCACCAGCTTGGCCAGGCTCGACACCGGAAGCAGCGCCGCCGTCAGGAGGACCGCCGACGCCCCCATCTCGCGGGCCGCGCCGAGCTGTTCCGTGCGGGTGATGAAGTCCTTCTGGAGGAGCGGCAGCCGGGTCAGCGCGGCGACCTGGCGCAGCAGTGCGTCCGAGCCGCCGAACCAACGGCCCGTCACCACGGAGACGCAGGGCGCGCCCGCGCTCTCGTACGCGCTCACGACCTCGGCCGGGGTGCGGCCGCCGAGCAGGTCGTGGCCGTGGGCGTCACGCTGTTTCACCTCCATCACGACGGGGGTGGGGGAAGCCAGGAGGGCGCGCAGGAAGGGGAATTCGGTCCGGTCGTACGTGGTCATCGCGACGGCTCCAGGTCGGCGGGCGGCTGGCGGCGGGCGGGGCCGGTGGCGGCCGTGCACCAGGCGCGGGCCAGGGCGGTGATCTCGGGGATGCCGAAGCCGCCGGTCAGCGGGGTGCGGGCGGCGGTGTCGACGTCGATCCCGCGGAAGCCCGGGGCGCGCACCACGTCCTCGTACCGGGGCCGGTTGGCCGGCTCCAGGCCGCCGGCCAGCAGGAACGGCCGTCTCATGCGGGGCAGCAGGGCCAGTACGTCGGCCGGGTCGAGGGCGTGTCCGGTGCTGCCGATCCGGCCGTCCCCGGTGGCCGCGTCGATGAGGAAGAGGTCGGTGCCGGCCCGCTCGTAGGCGCCGATCAGCGGGCGCTCGACGCAGCCCTTGCCGCCCGGCGCCAGGTGCAGCACCTTGACGATCACGACGTCCGGCGGGAGGGCTTCGCGCAGCGCCCGTACGGCCGCCGGTGACTGGTACGCGTGGAGCTGGATCCAGCCGGCCCCCGTGCGGCGGGCGAGCTCCGTAGTGGCGCGTGCGTCGGCGAGGAAGGTGACCAGGACCGGCAGCAGGCCGGCCGATCGGGCTGCGGACGCCAGGGCGGTGAGCGTGTCCGCAGCCAGTTCCCGGGGGCCGCCGGGAATCCCGTGCCAGAGCCCGACGCAGTCCGCACCGGCAGTGGCGGCGGCTTCGATGTCGTCCTGGTCCGTGGCCCCGCAGACCTTGAGCAGGGTGCGGGGCGGGGGGCCGCTCACCGGCCCGGCCCGAGGCCCAGCATCGAGGCGATGCGGTTGTACTGGATCTCGTTGGTGCCGGAGTAGACCGTGCCGCCCACGGCGTTGCGCACATCCTGCTCCAGCCCGTGCTCCGACATGTAGCCGTGGCCGCCGAAGATCTGTACGGCGGCGAGGCTGGTGGCGAGGTTGCTCTGGCTGGTGACGAGCTTGGCGATGGCGAGGTCCACGGTGACGTCCTCGCCGGCCTCCAGTTTCCCGCCCGTGTCGTAGAGCCACTTGCGGGCGCTCTCCAGCTGGATCTTCATGTCGACGATCTTGTTGGCGATCGACTGGTAGGAGCCGATCGCCCGGCCGAAGGAGTGGCGCGTCTTCGCATAGGCGACGCACCGGTCCAGCCGGTGGCTCATCTCGCCGGCGTTCACGACGAAGGAGAGGAGGATCTCCCGCTTCATGACGTGGTCGAGGACCATGAGGCCGCCCCCGACCCGGCCCAGTACCGCGCTCCTGGGCACGCGTACGTCGTCGAGGTACAGCTCGCACAGGGGCGAGGTGCGCAGTCCCATCTTCTTGCTCGGGCTGCCGGTGGTGAGACCGGGGGCGTCCCGGTCCACCAGGAACGCGGTGGTGCCGAGCGGACCGCCGTGCGGGTGCGTGCGGGCGTAGACCACGATCACGTCCGCGATCGGGCCGTTGCTGACGAACACCTTGCTGCCGTTCAGGACGAACGCGTCGCCGTCGCGGACCGCCCGGGTGGTCATCGCCATCGCGTCGGAGCCGCCCTCGGCCTCGGTGATGGCGTGGGCGCCGATCGCCTCGCCCGATGCGATCAGGGGCAGGTAGCGCCGTTTCTGGTCGTCGGTGCCGAAGTGCTGTACCGGGATTCCGGTCGAGCAGATCGATGTGGTGGCCGAGAAGCTCAGGCCGGAATCCCGGTTGTACTCGCCGAGCCCTTCCAGCGCGTACATGGTGGTGAGCAGCGACTGTCCGAGGCCGCCGTACTCCTCCTCGAAGGGCAGCGACAGGATGCCGGTCTCCCGCAGGAGTTTCCACTTGTCGTGCGGGAAGCGGCCCTGCTCGTCGAGTTCGATGTGGTCGGCGCTGAGCGCCTCTCCCCACCGTTCCAGGCCCTCGCGCAGATCGGTCTGATCGGTGTTCCAGCGGATCACGGCGGACCCCTTCCCTGAGTCGGTGGACGGCTCGGACGTCGTGCCGGCGGGTGCCTCAGTAGGCGGAGGAGTTGTGGGCGTCGAGCTGGTGGACCTCGTTGCCGCGCAGGGCCGGCGAGAAGACGCAGACCAGGCGCAGGTCCTCGTGCGGGCTGGCGACGAGGTAGTGGGCGTCGTGCTGGTCGAGGGCGTACATCCGGCCCGGGACTATCTCGTGCGCGGTGCCGTCCAGCTCGATGACCTCGCCGGAGCCGGCGATGCAGTAGCACGCCTCCAGGTGGTTGACGTACTCCAGGCGGGACTTGGTACCGGCCAGCACGACGGTGTCGGTGAGCGTGTAGCCGAGGCCGTCGTCGGCGAGGAGGAAGCGGCGGCTCAGGCCGTTGCCCCACTCGACGGTCTTCACGGACTCGATGTCGCGGACGATCATGGCTGTCTCCTGATCTGTGGAATGGTGTGCGGAGGAACCGGATGAGGGGTGGGACCGTGTGGCGCCGGCCGGTGCGGCCCTGCTACCCGGGCCGGACCGAGCGGACGAACTCGCGGAACGCCTCGGGCAGATCGCGCCCCGCCTGCCGGGCCCGCTCCACGGCGGCCACGGCGGCGGAGCCGATGATGGCGGCGTCCGCGCCACTGGCCCCGACGGCTTCGACGTCCTGGCGGGTGCTGACCCCGAAGCCGACGGCGACCGGGGCCGCGGTGTGCTCCCGCAGGCCGGCCACCGTCCGCGCGAGCGCGCCGTGGCCCGCGGCGGGCGCGGTGCCGCTGCGCCCGTAGTGGGCGACGAGGTAGAGGTACGCGGTGGCGTCCGCGGCGGCCCGGGCGCGGGTCGCGTCCGGGCTGGAGGCGTAGCAGGTGGTGACGATGGGAAGGGCGGCCGCCGCGGCCGATTCCAGGTGCGTCGCGCGGAGCCTGGGCGGCAGCGCGTGGACGAGCAGGGCGTCCGCGCCCGACGCGGCGATGTCACGGGTGGCGGCGGTCAGGTCACGGTGCCCCAGGGAGTGCCTCCAGTCGGCGAGCAGGGCGATCCGCGTGTGCGTCAGGTGGGGGCGTACGTCCGCGACGAAGGCGAGGACGTCGTCCAGCGCGGCCCCGCCCCGCTCCAGGGCCCGGCGCGCGGAGCGCCGGATGACGGGGCCGTCGGTGACCGAGTCCGGGAAGGGCACGGCCAGTTCCAGGCAGTCCACGCCTTCCTCGTCCAGCATCAGGACGAGGTCGCGCAGGACCGGGAGCGGGGGGTCGCCCGCGTTGAGGAACAGGGCGAGTCCGGGAGGGCCGCCGGGGGCACACCGGCCGGGGAAGAAGGGCGCCGCGGTGGGCGCCGGTGGGCTAGGCACGGGCCACCGCCGGCCGGGGCCGGGCGGCCGCGAGGCGCCGCGCCAGGTCGGCCGCCGCGCCGGAGCCGATCGCCTCGTCGGCGAGGGCCACCGACGAGGACCAGTCCCGGCCGGGGGCCGCCGCGACGATCAGGGCGGCCGCGCCGAGGGCGACCGTACGTCGGGCCACCGGGCCGGCGGCGCCGCCGAGCACGGACAGGAAGTGCGGGACGGCCCCGGCCGGGTCGGCGACGGGGCGCAGGTCCTCGAAGGAGCCGCCGGGCGGGGTGAGTTCGCCGGGCCGGATGACGCGGGTGGCGCGCTGGTCCCCGTAGACGGTGTTGACGGCGAAGGGGAGCAGCTCGTCGGCGCCGGTCTCGTTGGCGGTGAGCCAGATCCGCCGGGTGGCGGTCGTGGCGGCGAGTTCGCGCAGGGTGCCGAGGGGGGCGGCCGCGCCGACGCCGGTCACCTGCGCCGTCACGGGCAGGTCGGCGAGGAACGGTCCGAGCGCGTTCAGGAAGCGCCCGAAGGGCTTCATGGCGAGCGGGGCCACGGTGCGGGCCAGCCGGGTCAGTTGCGCCGGGTAGACGAAGGGGCCCGCGAAGGCGATCCCGTACGCGTCGAGGACATCCTCGGTCTGGGCGTAGGAGGAGGTCGGCCGGACCCCGAGCCGCTCCAGCAGGTCGACGGAGCCGAGCGGGCTGGTGTAGGCGCGGGAGCCGGTCTTGACCACTTTCACCCCGGACGCCGCCGCGACGAACGCGGCGGCGGTGGAGACGTTGAAGGTCGGGGGGCCGCCGCCGGTGCCTACGACGTTCACGGTGTCCTGCCAGGACGCGCCCGCCCCGTTGGGCGGCCGGAGCTCCGCGAGGGAGTCGAGCAGGTGCCGCAGGGTCTCGGGGCCGGGGAGCCGGCTGGTCAGCGAGGACAGCAGGCCGACGGCCTGCGCGCGGTCGAGAGCGCCGGCGCCGAGCTGCTCCCACCAGGACCGCCAGGTCTCGCGGCCGATCGGGGCCTTGTCCGCCAGCAGGCCGGCGAGTGCCTCGTGCACGGTTCCTCCTTCCTTCGTCGTCGGGGTTCCGGTGTCCGGGTCAGGCCGCGGCGCGGGCGTGGGTGATGAAGTGGTCGATGGCCTCGACGCTGCGGAAGTTCTCGGGGTCCAGGTCGGCGTCCCCGACGGCGAGTTCGAACCGGTCCTCGACCCAGGCGATGAGCTTGAGGACGCCCAGGCTGTCGATGACCCCGTCGTTGAGCAGGTCGTGGTCGACGGCGAGTTCGGCGGGGGCGGTGCCGGGGAGGAATTCGCTGATGACGAAGTTCTTGATGGTGTCGACGTTGCTCATGATCGGATTCCTTCGGCAAGAGACGTGGTGGTGAGGGCGGTGAGCGGCTTGACCCGGTCGAGCGCCTTGCGGTCGACCTTCCCGGTGGGTGTCTTGGGCAGCGGCTCGTCGGTGAGCGTGAGCTGGGTGGGTACGGCGCCCCGGGGCAGGTTGCGGGCGCAGTGCCCGCGCAGTTCGAGGACGGTCAGCGTGGAGCCGGGGGCCCGGCGCGCGGCTGCGACGAGCTTCTTGCCGGCGATCGGGTCGGGCCGTGCCGCGACGCCCGCCTCCAGCACACCGGGGTGCTCCTGGAGGACCCGTTCGACCTCGGCGGTGTTGACGGCGACGCCGCGCACCTTGACCTGGAAGTCGGTGCGCCCGGTCAGGTGCAGGGTGCCGTCGGCGTCCCGCCGTACGAGGTCGCCGCTGCGGAACCAGCGGCGCCCGTCCAGGCCGAGCGGGTGGCCGGTGAACTTGTCGGCGTGCCGGGTCCGGTCGAGGTAGCCGCGCGTCTGGAAGGGGGTGTGGACGAACAGCTCGCCGGTGCCGGGGCCTTCGACGACGGCGTTCGTGTCCGGGTCGACGAGGAGGGCGTGTACGCCGGGCAGCGGGCGGCCGACCGGCACCGGGGGCGGCGCAGCCGGGTCGACCTCGTGCACGAAGCTGTCGTTGGTCTCCGTACAGCCGTAGATGTTGTACAGGCGCGCCCGGGGGAAGAGTGCGGGCAGCGCGGCGTAGGTGCGCTCGGGCAGGGCGTCGCCGGTGAACATCACGTGGTCGACACCGGGAAAGGCGGCGCCCTCCTTGGCGGCCGCGTCCTGGAGCAGGCCGAGTGCCATCGGGACGGCCTGGACCACGTGGACGTCGTGCCGGACGATGAGGTCCAGCAGGTGGTGGCCGTGGGTGGCGCGGGCCGGGTCCACGAGGACGACCCGGCCGCCGCGGGCGAGGGTGGTCCACACGTCCAGCAGGCAGAGGTCGAAGTTGAGGGGCGCGTAGTTGAGGACGGTCCGGCCGGGGCCGATGCCGAAGGCGGGGCCGGCCCAGGCGCCGAACCGGTCCAGTGCCGGCCGGCCGAGCGGCACGATCTTGGGCAGGCTGGTGGATCCGGAGGTGGTGAGCATCAGCGCCACCTCCGCCGCCTCCTCGGGCGGCAGCGGTCTGGCCTCGGTCAGCGGATCGGGTGCGACGCGCGCGGGCGCGCCGTCCGGGGCCAGTACGTGGGCGCAGCCGGCCTGGGCGAAGAGGTCCGCGAGCAGGCCGTCGGCGAGGGCCGGGGAGGGCAGCAGCACCGGCCGGCGGCCGAGCAGGCAGGCCAGTACGAGGGCCACCGCCGCCGGGGACTTGTCGGCGAGGACACCGACCGGCTCCCCCGGGGTCAGCGGCAGTGCGGCGAGCCGCTCCTGTTCCCGTCCGGCGCGCTCGTACAGCTCGCGGTAGCTGGTCGCCTCGCCGTTGAAGAGCAGGGCGGTGGCGTCGGGCCGCTCGCGCACCTGGGCGAGGAAACCGTCGGTCAGTGCGGGGACGGTGCCGGCGTCGCTGCCGGTTTCGGCGGGTCTGGTCTCAGGCATCGCTGCTCCCCCCGGCGAACTCGATCCAGCCGCCCTTGACGGCGGTGCCCGCGGGCGTCTTGCAGGTGAAGCGGACGACCTGGGCCCGCGCGTCGGGCTGGAGGACGATGTCCAGCGGGACGCCGGGGGCCACGGGGGCCGAGAAGCGGCAGCCCAGTCCGCGGACCCGGGCCGGGTCGCCGTCGGCGAACCGGTCGACGGCCTCCTCGACGGCGAGCGCGACGACGCTCATGCCGTGGGCGATGACGGTCCCGAAGCCGGCCTCGCGGGCCGCCGCCGGGTCCAGGTGGATGGGGTTGAGGTCACCGGAGGCGTGGGCGTACGCGCGGATCCACTCGGCGGTCAGCTCGTGGGTCGCGGTCTGCGGCTCGCCGGCGCCGAGCGGGGCCGGCGCGGCGGCCGCGCCCGTGACGTCACCGAAGGGCTCCGGCCCGGTGGCGCCCACGAGCAGCGCGGAGATGACCAGTTCCGCGTACGGCCCGGGGCCGTCCTGCCCGTACAGGCGGCCGCGCAGGGCGACGCGGGCGCCGCGCGGCTCCCGGCGTGCGCCGAGCACGTCGAGCCGTACGGTGACCTGCTCGCCCGGGCGGACCGGCCGCAGCAGGCGGATGTCCTGGCCGAGGTGGACCACGGAGACCGGGCCCGCTTCGCCACGCGTCAGGGCGGCGACGGTCCGCTCCGCGACGGTGTGGGCGAGCACGAAGGCGTGGACCGGCGAGGCCTGGCCGGGGCGGGCGGTCGCCAGGCCCCGCCGGGCGGCGCTCCGGTAGGCGGTCAGCTCCGCCTCGCCGACCGTCAGGGTGCGGACGGGCGCGGGCGGGGAGAGGGGTGCGGAGGTCATGCCGGCACCACCACGACGGAGGAGTTGTGGCCGCCGAACCCGAAGGAGTTGGTGAGCGCGGGTCCCGGCCGCACGGCGCGCGGTGCGCCGTGGACCACATCGATGTGCATTCCTGGCTCCAGCTCTTCGTGGTTGGCGGTGGGCGGCACCTCGCAGCTGCGCATGGCCTGCACGGTGGCGATGAGTTCGACGGCTCCGGCGGCGCCGATGAGGTGGCCGATGACGGACTTGGGGGCGGTGACCGGGGGCTGGGCGGTGCCGAACACCTTGGTGAGGGCGGCGGCCTCGGAGCGGTCGTTGTGGGGCGTGGAGGTGCCGTGCGCGTTGACGTGGACGATGTCGCCGGGGTCCAGGCCCGCGTCGGCGACCGCCGCGGACATGGCCGCCGCGGCGCCCGCCCCGTCGGGGAGCGGCATCGCGAGGTGGTGGGCATCGGCGGTGGCCGCGTACCCGGCGACGAGCCCGTACGTCCTCGCGCCGCGGGCCCTCGCGTCGGCGAGCCGCTCCAGGACGACGAACCCGGCGCCCTCCCCCATCACGAACCCGTCGCGGTCCTTGTCGAAGGGCCGGGAGGCCAGCTCGGGCCGGTCGTTGCGCAGCGAGACGGCGTTGAGGTTGCCGAAGCCGGCCAGGGTGACGGGGGTGAGGGTGTGCTCGCAGCCGCCGGCGATGACGACGTCGGCGCGGTCGGTCTGGAGCAGCAGCAGGGCGTGGCCGATGGCGTCGGCGCCGCTGGCGCAGGTGGTGGCCAGGGTGAGGGCGGGGCCGGTCCAGCCGAGCCGCATGGCGATCTGGGCGGCGGCGGCGTTGGGCATCGTCATCAGCGGCATCAGCGGGTTCACCCCGGCCGGGCCGCTCTCGGCGAAGTGCGCGGACTCCAGGTCGCTGCTGGCGCGCCCGCCGACGGCGTTGCCGACGACGATGGCGGTCCGGCCGTCCTCGGCGGCGGGCGCTCCCGCGTCGCGGTGGGCGGCGAGGGCGGCGAGGGTGCCGTAGTGGGCGAAGGGGTCCATCCGGCGGGCGTCCTTCGCGGGGACCAGGCCCGCGAGGTCGTCCAGGCCCCGGACACGGCAGCCGATCCGTACCCGGTGCCGGCTGAGGTCGATGTGCGTCAGCTCGGCGGCGGTGGAGCGGCCGGCCCGCAGCGTGGCCCACAGGTCGTCCGGGGTGCATCCGCCGGGGGTGACCACGCCCATGCCGGTGATGGCGACCGGCGGTCGTACCGAACTGCCCTTGGACGATCCGGGCATCTGTGCTCCCCCTGGAGTGTGGTGGGTGGTCGAAGCGGCGCGCGCGGGAGGCGGGGTCAGATGATCCGGCACTCGCGGGCGGAGCTGACGAAGGCGTCGGCGGCGAAGTCGATGTCGGCCCTGGTGTGGGCGGCGGTGATGGCGATCCGCAGCCGGGCCAGGTCGTTGGGGACGGCCGGGGTGACGACCGGCAGCCCGATGACGCCGTTCTTGCGGCAGGTGGTGGCGTAGTCGTAGGCGGCGGTGTCGGAGCCGGCGATGATCGGGACGACGGCGGTCTCGCTGTCGACCGTGCTCATGCCGGCAGCGTGGAGCAGACCGCGGAAGCGTTCGGCTTCGCGCTGGACGAACTCGACGCGCTCCGGCTCGCGCTGGAGGATGCGCAGGGCCTCCAGCGCGGCGGCGGCCTGGGCGGGGCCGAGGGCCGCGGAGAAGAGGAAGGGCCGGGCCGCGTACTTCAGGTGGTGGATCAGGTCGGCGGAGCCCGCGACCCAGCCGCCCATGGAGGGGATGGCCTTGGAGAGGGTGCCGAGTTTGACGTCGACCTTCACCTCGTAGTCGAAGTGCTCCTCGATGCCCTTGCCGGTGGCGCCGATGACACCGAGCGCGTGGGCCTCGTCGACCATCAGCAGCGCGTTGTGGGCGTCGCAGACCTTGCGCAGGTCCACGAGGGGGGCGATGTCGCCGTCCATGGAGTAGACGCTGTCGACGATGACCAGGCGCACCCCGGTGTCGGGGGCGGCGGCGAGGCGGCGCTCCAGGTGGCCCGGGTCGTTGTGCCGGAAGCGGGTGACCGTGGCGCCGGAGAGCTTGCAGCCGTCGACGATGCTGGCGTGGTCGTACTTGTCGATGAAGACGGTGTCGCCCGGTCCCACGAGGGCGCCCACGGTGCCCACGTTCGCCGCGTAGCCGGAGCCGAAGACCAGGGCGCGTTCGCGGCCCGCGAACCGGGCGACCTCGGCCTCCAGGTCCTCGTGCAGCGGGGTGGAGCCGGCCAGGGCGCGCACGCCGTGGTTCCCGGTGCCGTACAGGTCGAGGGCCGCCTTGGCGGCGGCGACGACCCGTTCGTCCCCGGCGAGGCCGAGGTAGCTGTAGCCGGACATCATCAGCAGCCGCTGGCCGTCCTGGTCGGCGTACGCGGAGTCCCGCTCGACGGTGTAGGCGACGAAGCTGTTCTTGCGGACGGGCTCGTACTCCAAGGACCGGACGCGGTCGCGGAAGTAGGCCAGTTTCGGCTCCAGACGGGCCCAGGCTTCGGTTGCGTTCACGTTCATCTCCTCGTCGTGATCGCCCGGCGGACACGGAACTCCATCGGCGCCCTGCCGTCGTTCCGGACGAGCTCTAGTGGAATTCGATTAAGGCCTGCGGGGCGCAAGAGCGACGCAACAGCGGGACGCGAAAAGGGCGAAAGCGAATCCCGACCGGTGCAATCCCCGATTGTTGTTGACATGCGGAGAAGAGGCGCGTGTATGTTCGCAGCGCACAAGACCAGGGGGACACGGCCGGTATCCCGGCAGTTTCGGAGGGTGCACAGTGCTGATCAGACTCGTAGGACTTGTCACGATCGAGCCGTCGGGGGCGCCCTCGCGGCACCTCTCCGGCGCACAGGCACAGGTGGCGTTCGCTCGGCTGGTCATCGAGCGGGCCGGTGGTACGGAGCGGGACCAGCTGGCGGAAACCGTATGGCCGGAGGGGTTGCCCGACACCTGGGCCTCCGCGCTGCGCAGTGTCGTCAGCCGGGTCCGGACGTTCGTGACGATGCCTCAGGACATGCCCGGAGAGGCTGCGTTGATGGCCCAGGGCGGTCGGTACGTGCTGCGCGTGCCCAAGGACGCGGCGGTGGACGTGGAGTGCGCGGACCTCGCCCTGACGGAGGCCACCTCCGCGTTCGCGGACGGCGCGTTCGCGGTGGCGCAGCAGCTGGCGACCGGCGCGGTGTCGAACCTGCGCGGCTCGTTCCTGCCCTCGCACGAGGGCGAGTGGGTCAACTCGATGCGCGAGCAGCTGGAGGAACTGCGCCTGACGGCGCTGGAGATGGCGAGCCTTTCGTCGTCCGCGCTCGGTGACGAGCACCACGCCCTGCGCTACGCGGAGGAGGCGGTGCGGCGGGCCCCGTTCCGCGAGAGCGCCTACCGCTGCCGGATGACGGCGCACAAGCGCGCCGGCAACCGCGCCGAGGCGCTGCGCAGTTACCACCAGCTGCGCCGGGTGCTGGCGGAGGAACTGGGCACGGACCCCGCCCCGGAGACGGAGGCCGCCTACCTGGAGATCCTGCGGGCACCGGAGCCCCGCGCCCCCGAGCGTCCCGCCGCCGCCCTCGACCCGTTCCTGATGGGGGTGTTCGAGGTCGGCCGGGCCGCTTCGGCCCCGCGGCCGTGCGCCCTCGGGCGCATGTGCGTCACCCACCGCGCGCACGGCGGGGCCCCCTCCGCGGTTGCTTCCGCCGCTTCCCCCGCCGCGTAGCCGGCCCGACCGCGACCGCGACGCCGTACGGCCGCCCCCCGGCGGCGGTACGGCGTCGTGGCGCGCCCGCGTCCGGCACGGGGCAACCCGAGCGGCCCCGGCCCCCCGAGGACGGGGGCCGGGGCTCGCGGGGGGGGCGGGCGCGGGCCCGGTCCCGGTCAGGTGATCGAGACTCCGCTGTCGATGCTGATGACCTGGCCCGTCATGCAGTCCTGGTCCAGGAAGAGGCCGACGCTGCGGGCGACCTCCTCGACCGTGACGAAGCGGGGGATGGGCGCCTTGCCCTCCATGCCCTCGATGACCCGCTCGGGAAGGTCCTTCGTCATGCCGGTGATCATGAAGCCCGGGGAGAGCGCGTTGACGGTCACGCCCCGGCGGCCGCACTCGGCCGCGAGGGTGCGGGTGAAGCCGATCAGTCCCGCCTTGGAGGCCGAGTACGCCGTCTGGCCGGCGGTGGCGATGATGCCGGACGGCGAGACGACGTTGACGATCCGGCCCCACCGTCGGCGCAGCATGGCCGGGGCCGCGGCCCGGGCCGTGTGGAACGAACCGATCAGGTTGGTCTGGATGACCTGCGCCCAGTCCGCGGGGTTCTGCATCGCCATCAGGCTGTCCTTGCGGATGGCCCCGTTGTTGACGAGGACGTCCACCGGTCCCAGCGCCTCGGTGATGTCGGCGTAGATGCCCTGGACCGTCTCCCAGGAGCCGACGTCGCCGGTGACCAGGACGGAGGGGTTGGCGAGCTTCTCCTGCACCGCCCGCGCCGCGTCCCGCGAACTGTTGTAGTGGACCGCGACCCGGCAGCCCAGGGCGTCCAGTTCCAGGGCCAGGGCCTGGCCGAGCCCGCCCGAGGCTCCGGTGACGAGCGCGACCGGTGCCTCGGGCCGTACGCCCGTGCTCTTGCTGCTCATGCCGCGGTACCGCCCCATTCCATCAGGATCGAGCCCCATGTCATGCCGGCGCCGAACCCGGCCAGCAGGACCTTGTCCCCGGCCTTGATGCGTCCGGCGTCCAGGGCTTCCGCCAGGGCGATCGGGATCGAGCCCGACGCCGTGTTGCCGTACCTCTCCAGGTTGGTGATCAGCGCTTCCGGCCGGAGGCCGGTGTGGGACATGATCGAGTTGATGATGCGGATGTTGGCCTGGTGCGGTACGACGTGGTCCACGTCGGCCGCCTCGACCTTCGCGCTCTCCAGCGTTTCGCGCACCGTACGGACGGTGTAGCGGACGGCGTTGAGGTAGATCTCGTTGCCGTTGATCTGCGCGTAGTGCAGTCCCGCCGCCACGGTCTCCGCCGTGGCGGGCATCCGGCTGCCGCCCGCGAGGACCTTCAGAGAGCCGGTGCAGGAGCCGTCGGCGCCGAGGTTCCAGGCCTTGACCCGGTTCTCGGCGCCGGGCTGGAGGACGACGGCGCCCGCCCCGTCGCCGACGAGGATGGACAGGTCTCGGTCGGCGGGGTTCGCGGTGAGGGTGTGGGTGTCGGAGCCGATCAGCAGGATCGGCCGGGGGTCGATGGCGATGAGCGCCATGGCGGAGACGAGCCCGTAGACGAAACCCGCGCACTCGGAGTTGACGTCGTGGGCGCTGCCGGCGATGCCGAGTTCGTGGTGGACGAACGCGGACGTCGCGGGGGACGGCTGCTCGGGGGTCGCCGTGGCGACGATCAGGTGGGCGATGTCGGCGCCGGTCAGGCCCGCCTTGTCCAGAGCGCGCCGGCCGGCCTCGACGGCCAGGGAGACGGTGGTCTGCCCCGGGTCAACGGCCCGCCGCTCACGGATGCCGCAGCGGCTGACGACCCAGTGCTCGTCCACGCCGAAACGCTCGGCGAGTTCCGCGCTGGTGACGATGCGCTCGGGTACGGACATGCCCCACCCGGTGATGTCGAAGCCGGTCACGTGATTCCTCGCTATGCCTGGGCCGGGACGAGATCGACGATCTTCGCGTAGACGTCGCGCAGCGTCGTCGTGTCGTCGAGGTCCGCGAAGAGCGTCTCGTCGGCCGGGATGTCGGGGTACTTGGTCTGGAAGCCGTACAGCCACTCCATGAGGTCCAGCGAGTCGACGTCCGCGATGTGCTGGAGCGGTGCGTCGGGGCTGACTTCCGCGGCGCCGGAAACGGCCTCCAGCTGGCTCGCGAGCTCTTCGATGGTGGGCAGCGACATGGGGTCGGTCCTCTCTCGACGGTGCGACTCGGCAGTCGCGTCGTTCTTTTCGAGAGCGATGAAAGCCCCGCGGCCGCAAGGAAGACGCAAGATGCCCGGGGCGGTGCACGACCGCTCGCTTTTCCCGGCCTTTTCCCTCCCTTTCACCCTTCTTTTGGTACGGACCGGACCCGTGTTGCGTGCGCCTTGCGGGGGATCCGTTTTCCTCGGACGTAATTCGGCACGGACGGCCCGGGCCGCCCTTCCCGCCCGCAGGAATGAGGATCGAAATGACAACGGTCGCCCCCAGGACGGTGGACCCAGAGGTCGATGCGATCAGGCACCACTACGAGGTCGGCAACGACTTCTACCGGCTGCTGCTCGGCCCCACGATGATGTACTCCGGCGGTTACTGGAACGAGGGCGAGGACCTCGTCGCCGCCCTCGACCAGGCCCAGGAGCGCAAGCTCGACACCTTCGCGGACCTCGCGAACGTCCGTGCCGGCGGCGTCAAGCGCGTGCTGGACATCGGCTGTGGCTGGGGCACCATGCTCAACCGCCTCACGACCGTGCACGGCGCGCAGGAGGCCGTCGGCCTGACCCTGTCGCGCACCCAGGAAGCCTTCATCGACGCTCTGGGCAACCCGCGCATCACCACGCTGGTGCAGAGCTGGGCGGACTACGCGGTCGCGGACGACAGCGAGAAGTACGGCGCGGCGTTCTGCATCAACGCGCTCGAGCACTTCGTCTCCTCGAACCTGCCGCCCAAGGAGCGGACCAAGCGCTACCGCTACTTCTTCCAGCAGGTCGCGAACGCCCTCCAGCCGGGCGCGAAGTTCGTCCTGCACACCATGACCGCCGAGGCACTGCCGATGAACCGCGCGCTCCTCGACGACCTGAAGTTCCTCCAGCGCTCCGAGTTCGCCGGGTGCCACATCCCGCACCTGCACGAGCTGGCCTCCGGCGCCGAGGGCCTCTTCGAGGTCGACGAGATCGTCAACGAGCGCGAGTCGTTCGCGATGGCCTGCCGCGCCTGGCTGGTGCTGCTCGCCGAGCGCCGGGACGAGGCCGTGGCCATGGAGGGCGAGGAGGTCGTCGCCCGCTTCGAGCGCTACCTCGACATCTTCGCGTACACGCTCGAGGACAAGTTCTTCAACAACTTCCGCGTGACCCTCACGCGCCGCTAGGAGGCCGACGTGACGAGCATTCTCGAACCGGCCAAGGACGGCGGAGCCCGTCCGACGGCCCACGCCTCCACCCGGGGCCGCGGACCGGCCCGGCACCTGAGGGTCGCGGTCATCGGTACCGGGTTCTCCGGCCTGGGCACCGCCATCCGGCTGCTGCAGTCCGGCATCGACGACTTCCTCGTGTTCGAGCGGGCCGACGAGGTCGGCGGCACGTGGCGCGACAACAGCTACCCGGGGTGTGCGTGCGACGTCATGTCCCACCTCTACTCCTTCTCGTTCGCCCGGAACCCGAACTGGAAGTCCACCTTCGGCAAGCGGGACGAGCTGTACGCGTACCTGCGCGACACCGCCGACCGCTTCGGGGTCCGCCCGCACATCCGCTTCGCGCACGAACTGCTCAGTGCCCGCTGGGACGAGGGCGAGCGGCACTGGCGGATCGAGACCTCGCAGGGCGACTACACCGCCCGGTTCCTGGTCACCGGCACCGGCTACCTGAGCGAGCCGGCCGTCCCCGACATCGAGGGCCTGGCGGACTTCGAGGGCAAGGTGTTCCACTCCTCGCGCTGGGACCACGACCACGACCTGACCGGGCGGCGCGTCGCCGTCATCGGTACGGGCGCCTCGGCGATCCAGTTCGTCCCGCAGATCCAGCCCGACGTGGAGCGGCTGGACCTCTACCAGCGCACGCCCCCGTGGGTCGGCCCGAAGAACGACAAGGCGACCACGGCACTGCAGGCCAGGCTCCTGCGCTCGGTGCCCGGCTACCAGAGCTTCCGGCGGAACTTCAACATGTGGGGCCGCGAGATCCTGGCCTTCGTCATGGCCCGCCCGAAGGTCGCCGGGAAGATGCAGAAGATGGCCAGCGACCACCTGAAGAAGTCGGTGCCGGACGAGGCGCTGCGCGCCAGGCTGACCCCCGACTACGTGATGGCCTGCAAGCGGCTGCTGTTCTCGAACACCTGGTACCCGGCGATCCAGCAGCCCAACGTGGACCTGGTGACCGAGGGGATCGCCGAGGTCCGCGCCAAGTCGATCGTGGGCCGGGACGGGGTGGAGCGCGAGGTCGACACCATCATCCTGGGCACCGGCTTCCAGGCCACCGACCGTCCGGTCGCGCGCCGGGTCTTCGGACGGGACGGGGTGCAGCTGCGCGAGGCGTGGCAGCGGGAGGGCATGTCGGCCCACCGCGGCACCACGATCGCCGGCTTCCCGAACCTGTTCATGCTGCTCGGGCCGAACACCACGCTGGGGCACTCCTCGCAGGTCGTGATGATCGAGGCGCAGATCAAGTACGTCGTCGACGCCCTGCGGCAGGTGGAGAAGCGCGGGCTGGCCAGCGTCGAGGTCCGCAAGGAGGCGCAGCAGGCGTACAACGCGGCGCTCGACGCCAGGCTCGACGGTTCGGTGTGGAACGCGGGCAACTGCAAGAGCTGGTACCTCGACGAGAACGGGCGAAACCCGTCGATCTGGCCGACGTACACCTGGCGCTTCCGCCGCCAGACCAAGCGCTTCGACCTCGGCGAGTACCAGCTCGCTTCGCAGGTGCGCACCGCCGTCCCGGCGACGCACCAGTAGGACTCCGGCAGGTCATGAGAAACGGGAGACGTACGCAGATGAGCAGCACCCCCAGAGCGGCCACGGGCACGGCGGCCGCCCCGTCGCGGCGCAGAGTCCTCGGCGGCATCGCGGCGACCGCCGTGGCCGTCGTGGGCTGGAACACCGTCGACCAGAGCTGGGCGACGGCCGCCGGGGCCTCCGGCCAAACCGTGGTTCCCGTGCCGGCGCTGACCGGCACGCTGGAGACGGCGCCCACCGTGGTCGAGGCCTTCGGCAAGGACTTCGGGCACCTGTGGGACGGCGCGGGCAACAAGCCGTGGGCCGTGCTGCGGCCCGGCGGCGTCGACGACATCGTCAAGATCGTCAACTACGCCCGGGCCAACGGCATCAAGGTCGCGGTGAACGGGCAGGGCGGCTCCGGTACGGACATCGAATCGCATTCGGTGTACGGCCAGGCCCGCGTCCCCGGCGGGATATCCATCGACGCCCGGAGCATGTCGAAGATCGTCTCCATCGGTGCGAACTGCGCGGTGGTCGAGGCGGGGGTGACCTGGGCCCAGCTGACCGACGCGTGCCTCCAGGTGGGCAAGACCCCGCCCGCGCTGCCCGACTACCTCTACATCTCGGTCGGCGGCACCATCAGCATCGGCGGCATCGGCGGCACGGTCGCCAAGTACGGACTGCTGTGCGACACCGTGCGGTCGATCGACATCGTCACCGGTGACGGGAAGCTGGTCACCGCCACGGCGACGAGCCGCCCCGACCTCTTCAACGCGGCCCTGTCCGGGGGCGGTCAGGTCGGCATCATCGTCCGGGCCGAGGTCGCCCTGGTCCCGGCGCCGAAGCGGTCGGTGATCTTCACCCTGTACTACGCGGACGTCGAGACGTACCTCCAGGACGCGGAGAAGGTGCTGGCCGACGGCCGGTTCCAGGTCCAGGCCGGCGAGATGCTGCAGAAGCCGGACGGCTCGGGCTGGCGCTACAAGATGGAGGTGGGGGCTACCTACAGCACGACGCCCCCGGACCGCGCGAAGCTGCTGAGCGGCTTGCAGGACGTGCGGGCCGACGCCGTGATCGAGGACGTGACCTACCGGGAGTACATGTTCCGGCTCGACGCCTACGAGGCCTACCTCAAGGAGTCCGGCCACTGGTACACGCCCAAGCCGTGGCTGAGCATGTTCCTCCCGGCCTCCAAGACCAAGACGTTCATGAAGCGGGCCGAACAGGAACTGACCGCCGACTCCCTCGGGGGCGGGTTCCTGCTCTTCTCCCCGTTCCTCACCTCGCAGGTCAAGCGGCCGCTGGCGATGATGCCGGGCGAGTCCGTGGCGTACCTCTTCGACCTGCTGCGCTTCCCCAACCCGGGCGATCCGAACATCCAGGCGATGCTCGACCAGAACCGGCGGCTGTACGACCTCGCGGTGTCGATGGGGGCCAAGCGCTACCTGGTGGGCGCCGTCCCGAACATGACGCAGGCCGACTGGCGGGCCCACTTCGGCAACCGCTGGACCGGCTTCGTCAACGCCAAGAAGAAGTTCGACCCGGCCGGCATCTTCACCCCGGGCCAGGGCTTCTTCGCCTGATTTGGCGGCCCTGACCCCCGGTCCCGTTCCCCACCGCCCGACTCCGCACGACCGTGCACCTGAGGAGGCTCGACATGACAACGTACGACCTGATCGACGAGGCGGTGATCGACGCCCCGGCGACCGCCGTATGGGACGCGCTCCTCTCGGAGTTCCGCGGCGCCGCCCAGTGGTGGGTCCCGGCCAACACCTTCGCGCTGGTCTCCGGTTCCCCGGACCGGGTCGGCGGCGAGGTCGGGGTCACCGTCCACACCAAGGGCGTCGGCAACGGCGGTCTCAAGCTCCGTTTCACGGCGCGTACGGTCGCCGTGGAGCCCGGCCGCCGGCTCGACGTGGAGTACGTCGACGGGGCGTTCCGGGGACCGGCCGCCTTCCGTCTCGAACCGCTGCCGGACGGCCGCACCCGGCTGTCCATGCACTTCGCGGGCAGGCCGCACGGCTGGCTGGGCGTGCTGGCCAAGGCCGTCGACCTCGGCGCCGAGCACTCGAAGGCCACCTTGGCGGCCTTCGGGTCGCTGGGCCGCCGGCTGTCGTCCCCCTCCGTGGGGGCCGGGCGATGACGACGGCCGCGGAAGTCACCCGGGAGGTGACCGTTCGGACCGACGACGGCGCGGAGCTGGCCGTCACCGTGCTGGCCCCGCTGGCGGGCACGCCGGCCGCCGTGGACGTGGTCCTGGTGCACGGGTGGGCGCACTCGCGCCGCGCCTGGGGCACCAGCGCCGACCGGCTCATCCGGGCCGGTCACCGGGTGGTGCTCTACGACCAGCGGGGCCACGGCGGCTCCACCCTCGGCCGCACCCCCGTCTCGGTCGAGCGCCTCGGCGCCGACCTCGCGGTGGTGCTGGACGCGACGGACGCGCGGACGGCCGTCCTGGCGGGCCACTCGGGCGGCGGGTTCGCGGCGCTGTCCTACGCGGCCGGCGCGGCGGCGGCCGGGCGGCTGCACGGCCTGGTGCTGCTGGGCACGGCGGCGCACGGCCAGGACACGCCCGACGGCGAGGTCAAGATGATGGGCAGCGGCCCCTTCTCGTGGGCCCTGCGCCGTCCCCCGCTCGGCCGCAAGCTGCTGTCGTCCACCATGGCCAAGACCGTGGACCCGGCCCTGCTGGACGTGAACCGGCAGTTGTTCGCGGCGACGCACCCGCGGATCCGGGCGGACTTCTTCCGCTGCACGCGCGGCTGGGACCTCCGTCCGGCGCTGGCCGGCGTCACCACTGCGGCGGTGGTCCTGCACGGGGAGGCGGACAAGGTGATCGACCCCGCGCTGGCGCGGACGCTCGCCGACACCCTGCCGGATGCCCGGTTCGAAGCGGTGCCGGGCGCGGGCCACATGCTCCCCCTGGAACGGCCCGATCTGGTCGTGTCCGCCGTGTCCGAACTCGCCTCCCGGTGACCGCCGGACGATGATCGAGGCACTCCTGCCGCCGGGCGTCACGTCGTCGGAAGCATTCGACGACGAGGCGCCCGCGCCGCTCTTCCCCGCCGAGGCGGTCCTCATGGAGGGCCGCCTCGCCCGTCGTCGCCGCCAGTTCGCGACGGCCCGCGCCTGCGCGCGCCGCTGCCTGGCCGCCCTCGGGCACTCCCCCGCGCCGCTGCTGCCCGGCCCGGGGGGCGCTCCCGCCTGGCCCGCGGGCGTGGTCGGCAGCATCACCCACTGCGACGGCTACCGCGCGGCGGTGGCGGACCTGTCCGAGCGTACGTCGGCCCTGGGCATCGACGCGGAGCCGGCGGGCCCGCTCCCCGAGGGCGTACTGGGACTGGTCACCTCCCCCACCGAACGCGCGCACCTGCGGGAGCTCGCCGCGGCCGACCCCGGCGTCCCGTGGGACCGCCTGCTGTTCTGCGCCAAGGAAGCGGTGTACAAGGCCTGGTACCCGGCGACCGGCGTCTGGCGCGGCTTCCGCGACGCCACGGTGGCCCTCTCCCCCGGCGGCACCTTCACCTGCACGCTCGACGTCCCGGCCGCGCTGGCCGAACCCGTCGACCCGGTCTACCACGGCCGCTGGTCGGCGGGCCCGGACCTGGTCCTCGCGGTCGTCGCGCGGCGCGGGTGAGGTTCAGCGCGACCGCGGCCCGTCGAGCACGACCGTGCGGGGCAGGCGCGGGTTCTGCCCGGACGCGGGCGCGCTCACGCCCGCGCGGAACTCCTTCGGGCTGACACCGCGTACCCGCTTGAAGGCCGCCGACAGGGCGAACGCCCCGCTGTAGCCGACCCGGCGGGCCACCGTGGCCACCGTGGCGTCGGGTTCGCGCAAGTAGTCGGCGGCCAGGGCGATGCGCCAGCCGGTGAGGTAGGCCACCGGGGGCTCCCCCACGATGTCCGTGAAGCGGCGGGCCAGGGCCGCCCGGGAGACGCCGACCTTGCGCGCGAGTTCCTCGACCGTCCAGCCGTGGGCCGGGTTCTCGTGCAGCAGGCGCAGCGCCGGTCCGACCACCGGGTCGCTCTGGGCCCGGTACCAGGTCGGGGCGCCGCTGCCCGGGGCCGCGAGCCAGGCGCGCAGGACCCCGATCAGGAGGAGGTCCAGGAGCCGGTCCAGGACGATCTCCTGGCCCGGCTCGTCCCGGGAGATCTCCGCCGTCAGCAGGGTGATCAGGGCGTGGTCCGCGGACTCCGCCGGCCGGACCAGGATCGTGGGCAGCACGCTCAGCAGCCGCCGGCCGATCTCGCTCGGCGCCTGGTAGGTGCCGCTGAGCATCACCGCCGAGCCCGCGTCCTGGAGCGGATCGCCCCAGGTGCGCACGCCCAGCGCCATGGTCTCCGTGACGTCCTCGCCGCTGGCGGTACTGCACCGCTGCTCCGGTCCGACGGTGATCTGGACGGGTGTGTCCGGGGAGTCGGCGACCGTGTACGGCTCGGGGCCGTGTACGACGGCCACGTCGCCGGGCCGGATCCGCACCGCGGTGCCGTGGTCCGGCACCAGCCAGGCGTCGCCGTGGACCATGGTGATGACCGACAGCGGCGCGCGGTCCTCCACCCGGAGCGACCAGGGCGGGTTGAAGACGGACTTGAGGAGGAAGGCGCCGCGCGCCTTCGGGCCCTCCAGCAGACCGGTCAGCGTGTCCATGCGGTCATCCTCTCTCGTTTCCCGCCGGGCGGGAACGCGCGGGGCGCCCGCTCTCCCGCGGGGGACGGTGGGGAGAGCGGACGCCGTTCACGGGGGCGCCTGCGGCGCCGGGACCCGGGCGCTACGCGGCCGGCGGCCGGCCGTGCAGGGTCAGCGTCCGGCCCAGCGCGGCCAGGGCGGTCGCGCAGGCCAGGGTGCGGACGACGTTGGCGGCCCGCCAGCGGGTGCCGTACCCGGCCCGGGCCGCCGCGAAGTCGGTTCCGGCGCGGGCGAGCTGGGCGTTGAGGGGCAGATTGACCAGGGCCGTCACGACCAGTGAGAGGGTGTACAGCGCGAAGGCGGTCCAGGCCCAGCGCGCCGTGTGCGGGCGGCCGCCGCGCTGCTGCTGTGCGGCGGCCACGCCCGTGGCGAGGAACGCGCCCAGGAAGAGCAGCCCGAACAGCCCGTTGTCGATGGCGTCGTTGATGTTCCGCATGGCGGTCACGTACGTCTCGTCGTCGCCGCGCCCCAGGCCCGGGATCACCGAGATGTCGAAGGCGAAGTAGAGACCGGCCATCAGGCCGGTGCCCACGGTCGCCGCCACCAGGGTCACGGACTGGGCCGTCGGGCCCGTCGTCGCTCGTGTCACTTCCCAAGTCCCTTCAACGTGTTCTCGTACCGCTTGCGGAGCAGGGTCGCGCCGAGCAGCCGGACCGGCGGCGGGATGGTGGCGCGGACGTGCGCGACGGACGCGGGGCTCGCACCGTCGAACATCCAGGGCTGGAGGTACAGCAGCACCCGCGGCGGGGCGCTGGCCACCACCTTGCGTTCCTCGGCGAGGTAGGCCCGCTCTCCCATCCGGTCGAAGACCGGGAACACGACGCGTTCCTCGTCGCGCAGGTGGTCGTGCAGGATCTCCTGGAAGTCCCGTGCGGCGGGCGCCAGCCCCGCACCGCCGTGGGAGACGGCGGTGGTGACCGCGGCCATCGCCGCGTCCAGTTCCTCGTGGTCGTCGTGCAGTTCGCGGGCCTGGGCGTCGAAGTCCCGGTCCCGGCTGCGCAGTCCGGGCCACAGCACGTCGTCCTCACTGGTGTGGTGCCACTCGATGACCTCGCGCAGGCGCTGCCACCAGTCGGCGCCGCCGCCCCGCCATGTCGGTGCGGCGGCCCGCAGCCGGCCGGCGTCCCGGCGCATCGCCCGGTGCATCAGGGCGAATCCGTGGAAGTGCGGGGCGAGCGCGTCCAGTCCGTGTTCGCTGGAGTGGGGCGGCTGGTGCGTGGGCATCGGGGCCTCCTGCCGGTCGGTGCGGAGTGCGTGCGTGCTCCGCGTCGGGGCGGGGCGCCGGGCGGGGCGCGGCGTCCCGCCCGGCGCGGGCCCGGCGCGGTCAGACGTCCCAGACTCCGCTCGCCGCGGCCTCGCGGGCGAAGTCGGCGAAGTCCTTGGGCTTGCGGCCCAGGGCTTCTTCGACGCCGTGCACGAGGTGCGCGTTGCGGCCGTCCAGGATCATGGTGAACAGGTCGGCGAACTCTTCCGGGAGGTCGTTCTCGCGCAGTACCGCGCGGTACTCCTCGTTGGTGACGGAGACGTACGTGATCTGCCGGCCGGTGGCCTTCGTCAGTTCGGCGGCCACGTCGCTGTAGCTCAGCAGGCGGGGGCCGGACAGTTCGTAGGTCTTGCCGATGTGCTTGTCATCGGTCAGGGCGGCCACCACCACGTCGGCGATGTCGTCGGCGTCGACGAAGGCCTCCACGGCGTCGGCGGTCGGCAGGGCGATCTCGCCGGCCAGGACGGGCTCCAGGAAGAAGCTTTCGTTGAAGTTCTGGTTGAACCAGCTGGAGCGGACGATCGTCCAGTCGGCGCCGGAGGCCTTGAGGTTGTCCTCGCTGACCGCGGCGGCCTCCTCGCCGCGGCCGGAGAGCAGGACGAGCCGGCGGGCGCCGTTGTCGACGGCCACCTTGGCGAACGCGCCGACCTGCTCGGCGGCGCCCGGGAAGGCGAGGTCAGGGTAGTAGGTGACGTACACCCGGTCGACGCCCTCCAGGGCGGGGACCCAGCTGTCGGGTTCGTTCCAGTCGAAGGCGGGCTCTCCCGAGCGGGAGCCGATCCGGACCGGGAGGCCCTGGGCGGAGAGCTTCTCGGCGACGCGCCGGCCGGTCTTGCCGGTGCCGCCGATGACGAGGGTGGTCTGGATGTTCTGCGTGGTCCGAGTCATGAGTACAGTCAAGTCCCTCGGCGCGAGACGGGACATGGCCGTGAAGCTCAGTTCCATATGCGTGCGTCTACGCGTGGTGGTGGCGCGTGGTCCAGTGAGGGGGCACCGCCCCGGCGCCCGGCGGCGGGGTCAGAAACGGCCCAGCCCGCCGCAGACGTTGAGGGCCTGCGCGGTGATGGAGGCCGCCACGTCGGTGGTCAAGTAGCCTACGAGACCGGCCACTTCCTCGGGAGTGGAAAAGCGGCCCAAGGGTATCTGGGCCTCGAACTGCTGCTGCACGTACTGCTCGGTCGTGTCCCACACCCGCGCGTATCCCGCCCGTACGCGCGCCGCCATCGGCGTCTCCACGTAGCCCGGGCAGACCGCGTTGACGGTGATGCCCAGGGGGGCCAGCTCCTTGCCGAGCGCCTTGGTCAGGCCGACCACGGCGTGTTTGGAGGCCGAGTAGGGGGCGCCCAGGAGCACCCCCTGCTTGCCCGCCGTGGAAGCGATGTTGACGATCCTGCCCCGGCCGGCTGCGGCGAGACCGCCGTTGGTCAGCGCCTCCCGGGTGACCAGGAAGACGCTGTTCAGGTTGGTGTCGATGACCTCGTCCCACAGTTCGTCGGTGAGGTCGGCGGTGGCGCCGCCGCCGCTGCGGCCGGCGTTGTTGACCAGGATCCTGACGGGTCTGTCGAAGGCGGCGACGGCTGCCGCGATCAGGCCCTTCACTTCGGCCCGGTTGCGTACGTCGGCGGCCGCCCCCTCGACCTCCAGTCCTTCGGCGCGCAGGTCCTCGACCGTCTGCTTCACGTCCGTCCCGGTGCGCGCGCAGATGAACACCCGGTGGCCCCGGGCGCCCAGGTCGCGCGCGACCGCCAGGCCGATACCGCTGGTCGCCCCGGTGACCAGGGCGAGGGACCCGTCGGCGGCCTGGCCGGCCCCCGGCGTCGACTGTGCGTTCATCGGGCGCCCTCCGTTGCTCGCTGATGCGCCGACGATGGCAGCGGCGACTCGGGGCGCGCCGGAGAGGGGATCGAGGGGCGGGCCAGTCCTGCTGTACGACCGTCAGCCGGAGCTGCCGGAGCCGCAGACCTTGTTGAAGGCCGAGTCGGCGCCCTGCTGCCACGCCTTCCAGTAGGCGTCGGAGTGCTGCTGGCTCTTGTTGGGCGTCGCCTTGGTGTCGCAGTTCTTCTGCGCCGCCGAGCGTCCGGCGCGGTAGCCGTCGCCGTAGCCCCGTCCCTTGTCCTTCATGTTGTTGCCGGTGTTGTTGTTGCCGGTCGTGTCGTCGGCCTTGACGACCTTGCAGTTGACGAAGGTGAAGTTCTGGTCCTCGTTGACGGCGAGGACGGTGTAGTCGACGTTCTTCTGGAAGCGCTTGACCTGGAAGTGGCCGCTCGCGTCGACGCTCAGCGGCACCGTGCTCTCACCGTCGTTGAGGTTGCGCGGGGCCGTGAAGCCCTCGCCGGTGATGGTGACGGCCGTGCCGTCGGCGTTCGGGGTGACGGTACAGCTCGCGGCGGGTACCGCGGCGCCGGCCGACGGGGCCAGGGCGACCGCGCCGGACAGCGCGAAGGAAGACGCGAGCAGCGCGGTGATCACTGTGCGCCGTGTGTGTCGGGCCATGGTGGTGCTCCCCTTCCGAAAGAGACGATGCGGGAGCGGAGGGGGCGGTCACGCGTGCGATGTCATCGGCGCACCGTGGGCGGCCGGGCGACCCGGCCGGGCCCCTCACCGGCGGCGGCCCGCGGTCCGGCGGACTCCGCCTTTCCCATCCTCTCTCCGGCCCCACGGGATGTCGACCGGGCCGCCGTCCGGCCCGGTCGGCGCCGTTGCCCCGGTCGGGCCCGTTCGCCGTCCAGGTGGCCGGGTGTCAACAGCGCGACGCCCCGCTCATCCTTGCGGGGCCGCCCAGTTGCGCCGCCCGGAGCGGGCGCGGCGCCCGCGTAGGGCCGGGGCCGGCACGGCGCGCGCGGCACGCGGGCGTGCCCCGGCCGGCGCAACGGCCGCGTCCTGGCGATCACATTCGGTGCCACCATGCCTGCGCGAACAGCGGGCAAGGCGGCGCAGCCGTCGCACAGGGACGAGAGGGAGCACACCGGTGACTCAGGCGGTCGACGAAACGACTCGGCATGTCCCCGCCCAGCAAGGGCCGGAAGACGCCGGGCGGAGCATCCCGGCGCGGACGGACGCGGAGCTGCTCATCGCGGCGTCGATCCTGCTGGCGGACGCCGCGCTCACGGCCAAACAGGCGGGCGCTGAGCTGACGGGAGCGCTCTGCAGCTGGCGGTTCGGACTGGAAGCGCTGCGCCGCCCCGGCTGGGCGCTGGGCGCGGCGCTCTCCTGCGCGAAGGCGCTCACCAGCCCGGCGGGCCTCGGCTTCGGGGCGAACGGCGGGCTCGTGGGCGAACTGGCGCGGATGGCGGGGAGCGTGACGTACCGCCGCCCCGCGAAGGTGGCCATGGCGGTGGACGCCTTCGCGATGCGCATCCGGGCCGTCGCGGCCGAGCACCCGAACCTGGACTCGCCGTTGGCCAGGCGGCTGACGGACGCCATGGTCGACGGCGACCGGCTGGAGGCAGTGCGGGCGATGTACGCGCTGGTCGAGCGGTTCGGCGTGACGCGCGCGCTGACCACGGTGTCCCCCGTCATCATGGAACTGCTGGCCCTGTCGGGCCTGCTCGACGAGAACCCGGTCAACGACGACTTCTCGTGGGTGACCCTCGCCGGCGGCGTGCCCACCACCGATCCCTTCCTGGGGCTGCCCAGTTCGCTGCTGGGCTACCTCAACCCCGGGCCGGGGCGCGCCGAGCGGGCCGATCCGGACTCCATCCTGGCGAAGGTGCTGGGCACGTCCTGCAACGACATCGTCAGCTACGTCAACGACATCGGCGCCCTGGGCAACCACGGTCTCGTCCTGCTGCGCCGGGTGGCGTGCGCCGACGGGCAGCAGCGGCACGTCCTCCTGCTGCCCGGGACCAGCTTCGGGCTGCTGAGCAACAGCACCCCGCAGGACCTCGTCGGCGCGTTCGACGGGCTGCTGCGCACCGACACGACGTACACGCGGGCCGTGAAGCAGCTGCTCCTGCGGTCGGGACTGCCCGCCGGGGCGGAACTGATGATCGTCGGGCACAGTCTGGGCGGGCTGACCGCGATGAACCTCGCGATGGACGTGGACCTGGCGTCGACGTACCGCATCACGCACGTGATCACGGTGGGTTCCCCGATCGACGGCAAGCGGCCCGCCGACCACACGACGCAGGTGATCAGCCTGGTCAACAAGCACGACGTGATCCCCATGCTGGACGGGCGCGGGCCCGCCTCGCCCAATGACATCCCCGACAGCTGGGTCGAGCTGGCCTGGCTCGACGAGTCCTACGACTACCCGCTGTCGCACGCCCCGCAGGCGTACTCGGACACCCTGCGCGGGGAGCTGACCGGCTACCGGGACCAGGTGAACAAGCTGATCACGGCTTACGACGGCGAAGTCGTCGGCAACCAGCCGTACATGCTCCGCGACAAGTGACCACAGCGACCACGAGGGAGACCGACCGATGACCACTGCCGAGGGTCCGGCCACCGCGGTACGACGGCCGGCGCCGGCCTGGCCGCTGGAGAACGCCGTGTTCAGCGCGGCCATGCTCGCCCACCGGCTGCCGTGGGCGGACGCCCCCGCCCGCGCGCTCGGACTGGACGCACTCACCCGGGAGGGGGTGACGAACGGGCTGCTGGCACATCTGCGGCGGACCCGGTCCGGGCGCCCGGTACGGCTGCGCACCGCGTTCGGGACCTTCCTCGTACCGCCCTCCCGCGTCGACGCCGCGGGCCTCCTGGCCCGGGCGGAGGAGGCGGGGGCGCTCGGTGCGCCCAGCGGCCTGACGCCGGGCGGACTGCGGTACGGGCTCTCCCCGCACGTGCCGCTGGAGCGGGAGGTTCCGGTGGCGCGGGGGCAGTGGGCCGCCCTGCTGGCCGAGGACGTGGACGGGGTGATCGCGGCCCGGCGCGGGGACGGCACGCTCGACTGGGACGACTGGCGGCGCGGCACGGCGCGGATCGCGAGGCGGGCCGTGGTGGGCGCGGCGGCGGCCGGGGACACGTTGCTGAGCGAGGTGGTCACGCGGGCGTCGGCGGAGTCGGGGCGCCGCTCCTACGCGGCCCGGAGCGCGGCCCTGGAGCGGCGGCTGGCGCCGTACCTGGCGGATCCCGACCCCGCTTCGCTGGCCGGCCGGCTGCTTGCGGACGGGGCCGGGCCCGAGGCCGCGACGGCGGCCGTGGCGCACGCGCTCGCCGTGGTCGGCGGGGCCGTGGCAGGGGTCACGCTCCAGGCGCTAGCCCTGCTCGCCGTGGGGGCGGTGACCGGGGCCGGCGAGGCGGTGGGCGAGGCACTGCGCCGGTTCCCGCCGCTCTCCGCCGCCGTGTACCCGGTGCGGGGCGCGTTCGTGTGGGAGGACCTGGCGGTCGAGGCCGGGACCGAGATCCTGTGGGCGCCGGGCTGGGTGCGGGAAGAGGACCACTCGGGGATCGGGCCGTCGGCGCTGTGCGGGGCCCCGTCCGGCTGCGCGGCGGCGCGCTTCGCGCAGCACGTCGCCGAGGAGGTCGTGCGCCGCGTCACGGCGGCGACGCACCCGGTGGTGATCTCTCCCCGGCTCAGCGCGGACCGGCTGCCGGACGCACTGGATCCGGCCACGCTGCTCGTGGCGTTGCGGGAGGCCGAAGGCATGCCCGGGGACGGGCGGGTGACGGTCGGCCTGCCGACCGCGGTGCCGGTCTCGGCGCACGGGTACGCGCCGGCCGCCTACGGGGCCCTGGCCCACGCCAGCGCGGACCGGCTGGAGCGCCACGCGGAGAGCCTCGCGGCCTGTGCCGGCAACGGCGGCTGGGACACGGACGTGTCCGGCGAGCGGTTCCGGATGACCCTCCTCGGCCACGCCGAGCGGTGCGCGCAGGCCGCCGAAGACGTGCGGCGGGCAGCGAAGCGGCTGGCCGGCTGATGGCGGCGCACTCACCGCAGGCCCGTCGGGGCGCGGTGCTGGCCGGGCTCGGTTCCTACGTACCGCCGCGCGCCCTCACCAATGCCGAGCTGTGCGGGAACCGGCCCGTCGGCGACGAGTGGATCCGCGCCCGCATCGGCGTGGGGAGCCGCCGCGTCGCCGACGGCGAGGCCACGGTCGACCTCGCCGTACGGGCCGGCCGGGGCGCTCTGGAGTCCGCCGGGGCCGAGGGGGCCGACGCGGTGGTGCTGACCACCATCTCGCCGGACCGGCTCGTGCCGGCCGGGGCACCGGAGGTGGCCGCACGGCTGGGGTGCGGGGCGGTTCCGGCGTTCGATCTGGCGTCGGGGTGCAGCGGGTTCCTGTACGGCCTGGGCGTCGCCTCGTCGATGATCGGCTCCGGGGCCTTCGGCAGTGTGCTGCTGGTGGCCTCGGACGTGTTCTCCGCCTTCATCGACCCGGAGGACTGGCTGATGGCGGCCATCTTCGGCGACGGCGCGGGTGCGGTGCTGCTGCGGGCCGGTGCCCCCGACGAGCCGGGCGCCCTCGGGCCGTTCGACCTGGGCAGCGACGGCACCCAGGCCGACCTGCTGGAGGTTCCCGGAGGTGGGGCACGGGCGCGCAAGCGCGTTCTGGCGGCGCCGCAGGAGGAGTTCTCCCCCTACTTCCGGATGGACGGGCCGGTCGTGCGCAAGCAGGCGGTCGTCGGCATGTGCGATTCGGTGACGCGGGCCGTGCGACAGGCCGGGTGGTCGCTCGGCGACGTGGACGCGGTGGCCGCCCACCAGGCCAACCAGCGCATCCTTGACGGCGTCGCCGCCGAACTCGGCCTTCGGCCGGAGCGGATGCTGTCGCACATCGAGGGGTACGGGAACACCGCCGCGGCCTCGGTGCCCGTCCTGCTGGCCCAGGCGGCCGCCGCGGGAACGCTGCGGCCCGGGATGCGGGTGGCGCTGACGGCCTTCGGCGCCGGGCTGGCCTGGGGGTCGACCACCCTGGTCTGGCCTGACGTACGGGCGGTGACCGACGACGGGTGAGCCCCCCCGGTCCGCCGGACCGGCACGACGGGTGAGCCCCCGCCCCCGGTCCGCGGGACCGGCTCACCAGAAGGGCGTCTCCCGCCGGCTCCGCTCCCGGTCCACCAGCTCCTGCACCGCTGCCTGGGCCTGGGCGCACAGCCGGCGGGCGGCGGCGGAGCGCTCGGCGAGGGACTCGGGCCGCGGGGGCGCGGGGATCGGCTCGCCGATGGTGATCAGCCACTTGGACGGCAGCGGGAACAGGGGCGTGAGCGGGAAGTAGGGCAGGTCGAGCAGGCGTGCCAGGGCCGGCACCTCGCCCAGCTTGGGACACGCCTCTTCGGCTCCCACGACGGACACCGGGACGACGGGCGCGCCGGCCCGCACGGCGGTGACGGCGAAGCCGGGACTGAACGGCCGCAGCCGGTAGCGCTCTTCGAAAGGCTTTTCCAGCCCGGCCATTCCCTCGGGAAACACCCCCACGAGTTCCCCGGCGTTCAGGTGTTCCCACCCCAGCGTCGGATCGAGCGGAATCGCGCCTTTCTTGCGCGCGTATGAACCGATGACCGGGAACCGGAAGACCAAGGGGGCCGCGGGGACGTGCAGCGGCCGGTCGAGACCGCC
Source organism: Streptomyces sp. NPDC054883 (assembly GCF_053610645.1). Taxonomy (NCBI): domain Bacteria; kingdom Bacillati; phylum Actinomycetota; class Actinomycetes; order Kitasatosporales; family Streptomycetaceae; genus Streptomyces; species Streptomyces sp. NPDC054883. Next base: position 41,155 of record NZ_JBSGYT010000001.1, read on the forward strand.
GACGAGGACGTTCTGGAGGACGAATGCGTCGAGCCCCCAGGCACCCGAATGGTTGGCGACGAGGACGGCCGGCCCTTCGGCGGGAATGTTCTCCCACCCGGTCACCTCCAGGCGGAAGTACTCGTCGACGAGCCAGTCCAGGAACCGGGCCCAGGCGGTTTCCCCGGCCCTGCCCAACAAGCGCCTGAGGTACCGCAGCTCCACGCCCGCCACGTCGAGGACGTCGGCCACGGCGACCGGGTCGACGATCGGGTCGACGGGGTCCACGGTCAGGTCGGCCGGGTCAACGGTCGAATCCGTCAGGATTTCCGACATGAATGATCCTCACTCTCCCATCAAGCGTCATCAAAAGGCCGGTTGCGGACGCGTTTTGAGTAATTGGGAAGCCGTGGTACTTATGTGGGCGCAAGGGCGCCCCCGCCCACGACCGGAGAAAATCGCTTTTCCGTTCACCTTCGACCGCCGGCCTCTGCGTCACCATGCTGCACGAGGCCGCGAAACCGCAAATGAGAGATGCCGTGACCATTTCCGCGCAGGAATCCGTCCTCCACGCGATCAGCGAACTGCTCATCGGGAAGTTCGAGGTTCCCGCCGACGAGGTGCGGGCGGACGCGCCGATGCGCGAGCTGCTGACCGACTCGCTCATGGTGGTCGAGATGGCCATCGCCGTACACGAGACGCTGGGCGTCAAGGTCGAGGAGGAGGAGCTGCGCGCCAGCACCCTCGGGGAGTTCGCCGAAGCCGTCGGCGCGCGACGCACCGACCGTTGAGCCCGCGCTCCCCGGCCGTCGTCACCGGGATCGGTCTGGTCACCCCGGCCGGCTGCGACCGGGACAGTACCTGGTCGGCGGTCCTCGGCGGCCGCTCCACCGCCGCCCCCGACCCGGCGCTGGACGGCCTGCCGGTCTCCCTCAGCTGCCGCGTACCGGACCTGGACCACCCCGTTCTGCGCCTGCGCGGCTCCGGCCGGCTCGACCTGGTCGACCGGTTCGCCCTGGCGGCGGCCGCCCAGGCGCTCGACCAGGCCGGACTCGACCCGGCGCGGTGGGACGGCAGCCGGGTCGCCGTCGTCACGGGCGGCGGCTTGGGGGGCCTGCGGACACAGGACGAGGCGCTCGCCCGGCTTGCCGAGCGGGGGCCGGAGTTCGTCTCGCCCTACTTCCTCACCGGCTATCTGATCAACATGGCCTGCGCCAACCTCGCGCTGCGGTTCGGGGCGACCGGTCCCACCCTCTCCACCTCCACCGCCTGCGCCTCGGGCACCACCGCGCTCGGCCTCGCCCGTGACCTGCTGGCGACGGGGCAGTGCGACATCGCCCTGGTGTGCGGCGCGGAGGCGGCCATCACCCGGCTGATGGTGACCGGCTTCGCCCAGATCGGCGCCCTGTCGGGCACCGGCTCACGGCCGTTCGACGCCACCCGGGACGGCTTCGTCATCGCGGAGGGCGCCGGCGCCCTGGTGCTGGAACGGCCCGCGGACGCGGCGGCGCGATCGGCCCGGCCACTGGCCCGCCTGATCGGGTACGCCGCCTCCACCGACGCGCACCACCTGGTGGCCCCGCACCCGCAGGGGCGGGGGGCCGAGCAGGCGGTCCGCGCCGCTCTCGCGGACGCCGGCGTGGCGGCCGGGGACGTCGGTCACGTCAACGCCCACGGCACCTCGACACGGCAGAACGACGACATCGAAGCGGGTGTCCTGCGGCGCGTGTTCCCGCACCGGCCGCCCGTCACCTCGGCCAAGGGGGCGCTGGGACACACCCTGGGCGCCTCGGGGGCGATCGAGGCGGCGCTGACCGTCCTGGCCCTGGCCGCGGGCACCGTCCCGCCCACGGCCGGGCTGACCGAGCCCGGCGCCGGGATGGAGATCGACGTCGTCACGGGCCCGGCCCGCGAGCACGCCGGCGAGATCGCGGTGAGCAACTCCTTCGGATTCGGCGGCCACAACGCCGTCGCGGTCCTCGCGCGCGCCTGAACCACGCCGGGGCGCGTCTTCCGGCCGGGCCGCCGGTCGGCGAAGATGCGGAGGTCACCCCTGCTCGGCGCGAGGAGCGTTACCCAGATGTCCCCTTCCGGTACCGGTGCCCGGCCGCCTACGATCGCCGACGTGGCCCGGGCCGCCTCGGTGTCACGGACGACCGTCTCGCATGCCCTGAACGGGATCGGGAAGGTCGACCCGCGGACCCGGGAGCGCATCAAGGCGATCGCCGCCGAGCTCGGGTACCGGCCGAACCTGCGCGCGCAGCGGCTGCGCCGGGGCGAGGCGAAGGCCATCGCGCTGGCGTCGTCGATGCCGTTCGCCGTGGCCGGCGGGCCGTCACGCCTGGGCTTCTACATGGAGGTCGCCGCCGCGGCCGCGGAGCGCGCGCTGGTGCACGGTTACGCGCTCGTCCTCGTCCCGCCGGTCCGCAGCGGCTCCCCGCTGTACTCGGTCGACATCGACGGGGCCATCGTCGTGGAGCCCGACACGGACGACGTCGCGGTGGCGCAGTTGCGCGAGCGCGGGCTGCCGTACGTGGCTCTGGGCCGACCGGTCTCCCCCGCCGACGCCGCCCCCTACGTCGACCTGCGCGGCACCGCGGTCGCGGAACTGCTGCTCGGACACCTGCGGGAGCAGGGCGCGCGGCGGCCCGCGCTGATCGTCGGGGACGGCGCGCGCCACTCCGGCGTCGACGCCCGGGCCGTGTTCGAGCGGGCCGCGGCGCGGCACGGCTGGGACCCGCTGGTGGCGGCCGCTCCCGAGGAGGGCGGGGAACAAGCGGGGTACGACGCCTGCGCGGCGCTGCTCGCCGCCCACCCCGGTACCGACGCCGTCTGTGCCCTGGTGGACACCTTCGCCGTCGGCGCGGTCCGGGCGATCCGGGACAGCGGCCGGCGGATCCCGCACGACGTCATGGTCGTCACCCGCTACGACGGGCTGCGGGCCCGGACCTGCGAGCCCCCGCTGACGGCGGTCGACCTGCACCTGGACCACGCCGCCTCCGAAGCGGTGGAACTGCTGCTCGGCCGGCTGCGCGGGGAGGACGCCCCGGCCGTCGCCACGGCGCCCGGACCCCGCCTGATCGCCCGCGCGTCGTCCTTGCGCTCCGGCCCGCCGGCAACCGACGGGACGGCGCTCAGCCGAGCATGAGCACCACCCCGGAGACCAGGGCGAAGCCGAGGACGAACAGCCGCATCCGGCGCGCGTCCAGGCGGTGGTGGACCAGGCGGCTCAGCCAGGCTCCCGCCGCCAGGGCGGGCAGCAGCAACAGCGCCTGGCCCAACTGGCCCGGGTGGCCGTCGCCGGTCGCGAACAGCAGGGCGAGGGAGGCCACTTCGCCCACGAGGAAGCACACGGCGATCGTGGCCCGCAGCTCCGCCGGCGGGCGGTGCTGGTAGACCAGCGCGAGCGGCGGCCCGCCCACCCCCGTGGCGGTTTCCGTGAGCCCGGTGACCAGGCCCGCGCCCAGGTAGGCCCCCCGGCCGGGGGTGAAGGCGGGCGCGGCCAGGCTGACCAGCGCCGCCAGGACCGTGGCCGCCCCGACGAACAGCCCGAGCCGGCCGTCGGGGATGGCCCGCAGCAGGACCAGGCCGAGGGGGGTGGCGGCCAGCCGCGCCCCGGTGATCCAGCCGGCGCCGCGCAGGTCCAGGCAGTCCCGCTCGCGCCAGGCCACGTAAGCGTTGAGCGGGATCATCGACGCCAGGACGAACACGGGCAGCAGCGCCGGATCGAGCAGGCCCGCCACCGGGGCGACGATCAGGGCGAACCCCAGCCCGCTGGTCCCCTGTACGAAGGCGGCGAGCCCCACCGTCACCGCCAGCAGGGCGAGGGTCTGCGTGCTCACCGGGCCACGCTCCGCCCGCGGTCGCGGTCACGGCCGGCGCGCGCGGCCATGGAGGTGGGGTGGGCCCGGGTGACGGCGGCCCGCCCCAGCACGGAGCGGGAGAGTTCGGCCGCCTGCCGCACCAGCGCAGGGCCGTCCCAGTCGGTGGGCCAGCCGTGCCAGAGCCGCAGCCGGCCGCCGACGAACACGGCACTGATCTGGTCGCGGTTGCCGCGCCGTACCAGTTCCCACGGCAGGTCCCAGGACAGCCGCAGTTCGGGGGTCGATATGTCGATGAGCAGGAAGTCGGCGGCGGCCCCTTCGGTGACGGCTCCGGTGCGGGAGCTTAGGCCGAGCGCGTCGGCGCCGCCGCGGGAGCCGTGCTCCAGCCAGGTCCAGCCCGCTCCGCAGGAGGAGTCGCCCGAGGCGAGTCCGTAGGCGAGGCGCTGGGCGGTCTCCGCGGCGTCGGCGAGCCGGAAGGCGTCGCCGCGGGTGCCGTCGGTGCCGATCCCGAAGCGGATGCCGCGCTCCGCCATCAGGGCCGCGGGGGCGACGGCGTTCCCCTTCCAGGCGCTGGCCACCGGGTTGTAGCTGACGGCGGCGCCGCTGTCGGCGAGCAGGGTGAGTTCCGCCGGGGTGAGGAGCGTGGCGTGGGCGGCCACCAACTGCGGCCCCAGGGCGCCCACCTGGTGCAGGTGTTCCAGCGGGCGCAGGCCGTGCCGGACGAGGGAGCGTTCCACGGCGACGAGGTGCTCGTTGACGTGGATCTGTACGACGGCTCCCGCTTCGGCTGCCAGGCGGGCGGTCGCGCGCAGGGTGCCGGCGGTCGCGGCCTCGGGGATGGAGACGCCCAGGGACGGGTGGATCAGGTCGTCGGTGTCGTAGCGGGCCAGGTGCTTGTGCGCCCGGGCCATGACGTCCGAGGACTCCGCACCCGGCGCGTCGTTGCACAGCAGCGCCAGTACGCAGCGGATCCCGGCGTCCCGCGCGGCGGCGGCGACGACGTCGGCCTCGACATCGGCCCGGGTCCCCGCGTCCGCGACGGTGGTGAACCCGCCGCGCAGCGACTCCAGCGCGGCCAGTTTCGCCGCCACGTACGCCGACTCCTCGTCCAGCGCGCCCTCCAGGGGCGCCCATACCCGGCGGAAGATCTCCGAGGGTTCGCCGAACGCGAGGGCCGCGCCGAAACTCTGCGTGAGGTGGTGGTGGGTGTCCACGAAGCCGGGGATCAGCGCGTGCCCGGGCAGGCGTACGGGTGTCAGCCGGGGGTGCAGGCGTTCCAGTTCCGCGGCGGGGCCGATGGCGCCGAAGGATCCGTCGGCCACGACGACGGCGTGGCCGTCGAGCGGGCCGGCGGGGGTGATCACCACGTCGGGCACGAGCAGCCGGGGGCCGGTGCCGGCGAGGCGGTCGGGGGACGAGTCGGTCATGGTTCTCTTTCCGGTGAAGGGGGTTCAGCCGCGCGGTGCGGGCTCGTTGTGGGGTGCCGCCTCCGGCTCGGGGTGCGCGGCGGCCTCGGGCGCTCCGGCCGGGCGGGCGCGGCCGGGCCGCGGGTGGTGGAAGAGGACGTTGAGGAGGGCGGCGGTGAACGCCCCTACCGCGACGCCGCTTTCGAGGAGGATCCGGGGGCCCGACGGCAGTCCCCCGTAGACGCCCGGGATCAGGATGGGCAGCAGTCCGAGGGCGAGGGAGACGGCGCAGATGAAGGTGTTGGTGTGCCGGTCGAGTCCGGCCCGGCCCAGCATCTGGATGCCGAGCACCGTGATCACGGCGAAGACGACCATGGCGGTGCCGCCGACCACGGCCGCGGGCACGACGCTGATGGCGCGGGTCACGGGAGCGAGGAACCCGATGCAGATCAAGACCACTCCGGCCGCGGCGGTGACGAAGCGGCTCCGGACTCCGGTGACGCGGACGATGCCGATGTTCTCGCCGCTCGTCACCATCAGCGGCAGTCCGAAGAACCCGCCGAGGAAGGAGACGACCGCATCGCCCCGGATGGTCTTGGGCACGTCGGTGCGCCGGTCGACGGGCTTGCCGACCGCCTCCGCGTTGATGACGGTCTGGCCGGTCGCCTCCGCCATCGAGGCGAGGCTGTAGAGCATCAGCGGGAGCGCGGCGACCAGGTTGAACTGCGGGGAGCCGAACGGCAGCAGCTCGGGAGCGCCGAGCAGCGGGCCGTGGACGGCCCGGCCGAAGTCGACGTCCCCGAGGGCGACGGCGAGGACGGTACCGGCGATCAGGCCGAGCATCACCGCGAGCTGGCGCAGGACGCCGGTGCACAGCCGGTAGAAGGCGACGGTGAACCCGATGGTGGCCAGGCCCAGTACGAGGCGGGCGGGGTCGGCGAAGCCCGGCTCCCCGGGCCGGCCGGTGACCAGGACCGCGCCCACTTTGACCAGGTTCACTCCGACGATGACGATCATCGTGCCGATGACGAGGGCGGGGAAGAAGGCCAGGAGCCGGGAGAAGACCGGCAGCACCACGAAGTAGAAGGCCGCCGTGAGGATCACGGCGCCGGTGGCGGTGCGCAGGCCGTGCTGTTGGGCGATGGCGAGGAAGAGGATGAGCGGAGCGCCCCCGGGAAGCATGACGAACGGCAGCCGGGGCCCGATCTTCCAGGGTCCGAGGGACTGGATCAGCGAACCGATGCCGGACAGGACGAAGGCGGCGGACAGCAGTTTGACCGTCAGCCGGGAGTCGAGCCCCAGGGTCGCGCTCATCAGGAAGATCGCCGAGATGGGGGTCGCGGCCATCACCAGGACGTGCTGGATGCCGAACAGCAGGATCCGGCCCAGCGGGCGGGACTCGTCCACCGGGTGGGGCTGTTGCTGCGGCGGTTCTCCGGGGCCGGGCTCGTCCGTCGGCTGCGGCTGGGCTTCCTGCGGGGACTTCGGCGGTGCGGGGCGGCGGTTCGCGGTGCGGAAACTGGGCACGTTCGAGCTCCGTTCGGCTCGTTCCGGATATGGCTGTCCCACGACCCGGGACGGGGGTCGCGATGACAGAGCCAAATCGATTTGGCCGCCAGTATGTGAGGGCCCTTCGACCGCGTCAAGGGTCTGGACGAGACGCTGCCGACGCCGTCCGGTTATGAAAACTCCCCCTCCCCCACGAGGGGGTTGGGGGAGTAGGGTGCCCCGGTGCGCATCACTGCGGGGTGTGGAAGCGGCCCGCGCCGCGCTGCCTGGGAACGGTCTTCAGCCGGTGCGCGCCGGAACGTCGGCGGCCGGGAGAGGGATTGCGCCGCGAGGGGGCGGAAGGGGCCACGACCAAGAGGGCGATGAGGACGAGGACCGCGACGAGGATGAGCCCGGCAACGAGGTTCATGTTCCTGCCTTCCGTCGGGTACTGACTGTCTTTCACTACTTCCTGTAACCGAAAATCACGGTGGTAAACACAACGGGTGAGTGCACCCCGCAACACCGGCTGCCGACGGGGCAGTTGGCACGCCTGCGGCTGGACGCGCTCGCCCCGTCAGGTCCCCAAGAGCCGCAGGGACGCCCACAGCGCGAGGGTGGCCGCGGTCAGCGCGGCGGGGACGGTGAGGAGGACGAGGCGGGTGAACTGCCCGAGGCTGACCCGGTGGTCGTGCCCGTGGGCGATGCGCCGCCACAGCAGGGTGGCCAGCGACCCGGCGTAGGTGAGGTTGGGGCCGATGTTCACCCCGAGGAGTACGGCCGGCACCGCGCCGGGGCCGACGGGTGCGGCCGGCGGGAGCAGGGCCAGGACGGCCGGCAGGTTGTTGATCAGGTTGGCCGGCAGCGCGGCGGGCGCGGCGGTGCCGAGCAGCGCGGGCAGGCCCGTGCCGCCGGGCAGGACGTGCCCCAGAGCGGCGCCGAGCCCGTGGTCGACGACCGCCCGGACCACGATGCCGGGCGCGAGCACGAACGCCAGGAAGGACGGGGCGGCGAAGCGCAGGACGGCGCCCGGCGTGGTGCGGCGGCGCGCGAGCTCCCGTACGGTCATCACCAGCGCGCCCGCCGCGGCGGCCCACGCCGGGTCGATCCCGACGGCGGACGCCACGGCGAACCCGGCGAGCGTCGCGGCGACGGTCACCAGCGCGAACGGCGGCAGCTCGGGCTGCTCCGCCGCCTCCGGCCGCTCCGCGGGCGCGTTCAGGTCCGCGGCGAAGAAGCGGCGGAAGACCAGGTGCTCGACGGCGATCGCAGCCGGCCACGGCAGCGTCATCATCAGCGCGAAGCGCGTGAAGGCGAGTCCGCCGGCGGTGTACGCGAGCAGGTTCGTCAGGTTCGACACCGGCAGGAGCAGCGAAGCCGAATTGGACGGGTGGGCGGCGGCGTACACGGGGGGGGGTGCGGGCCGTGCGCCCGTCCGGGCGGCCGTCGCGAACACCACCGGGGTCAGCAGGACCACGGTGGCGTCCAGGCTCAGCGCCGCGGTGATCAGCGAGGCGAGGACGAAGACCGCGCCGAGCAGTCGGCGCGGGCCGCCGCCCAGCGGCCCATCCAGGTGCCGCAGGCGTGGAAGAGTCCGTCGTCATCGCAGAGTTCGGCGAGGACGAGGACCGCCGCCAGGAAGCCGATCACCGGCCCGAGCCGCTCCGCCTCCTCGCGCAGGTGGCTCGGCGTGATCCCGCCGACCGCGACGACCAGGCATACGGCCGGTACGGCGAAGACCGTCTCCGAGCGGGCGAAGGGACGGATGACGGCACACACCAGGACGAGGCCAGGGCGATCAGGCAGGTGAACGATGATCCCGGAGTGCCCGGCGGGAACGGCCTCCACGCCCGCCCCGGCGTGCGGCCGCCGGGGTCAGGCGGCGCGGCGGGCCGGCTGCGGGGTGAGCAGCTGGGCGCGGCCGAAGAGGAGGGCCCAGCCGTCGGGCAGTCCCGAGAGGATGCGGGCGAGGAGGTCGGGTCCGGCCAGGGCGGCGACGACGGTGAGGACCGCGCCGGCTTCCCAGCGGGCGGTGGCGGGCGTGCCGCCGGTCCGGGTCGCGAGGTCCTTGACGAAGGCCCAGCCGGTGAGCGGCTGCGGATCCGGGATCCGGGCGGTGAAGGTGAGGGCGGCTTCCACGGGCAGGCGGGCGGCCAGGCCCACGCGTTCGTCGCCCGTGAGCTGGCGGCCGAGCGCGGACAGGACGTTGCGGACGGCGTCCTCGGCTCGCTCCCGGGTGGGGTACGCGCCTTCGTAGCGCACCTTCTCCACCATCTGGTCGTAGCTCATCTCCGGCGCCTGCTGGAGCTGTTCGGGCCGGTGGAACATGGGTGCTGTACGCCTTTCTCGTCGAGGGTCGGGGGCGGGGGCGCAGGCGGGGTTCAGGTGGCCTGCGGGAGCCCGAAGAGGAGGTCGTAGCCGGGTGGCAGCTGGAGCAGCAGCCGTCGGACCAGGTCCTGCCCGGCGGCGTCGGCGACGACGCTGAGCACGGCACCGACGTCCCAGGCCGCCGTCGCCTGTGAGGCGCCCTCGATCCATGCCGCCGTGGCGCGTACGAACCGCTCCGGCGAGAGCGGCTCCACCGCCTGGAGCGGGTTGAGCAGGATCAGCGCGTACGTCTCGGGCAGGCGGGCCGCCAGTTCGGCGCGTTCGGTGCCGACGACGTGGGCGCCGAGCAGGGCCAGGACGACCCGGGCGGCGCGATCGGCTTCCTCCGGGGTGTTGTACTCACCGCGTTCCTGAACCTGGTCGAGGAACGCCTCCCAACGCAATGCCATGGGGCCTGTCCTCCTCGGTGCTCACGGGGACGGTGCTCGCGCGGGCCCGCGGGACGAGGCCCGCGGGCCGGGCACGCGGGCGGAGGACGGAACTGCCGGGGGGAGGGGATCGGCCCGTCCTCCGCCGTCTGGGCGGCCGGGAGCGGGTCAGCCGGAGATCTGCTTGGGCCCGCCGCCGGTGGCGCTGATGGTGATCTTGCGCGGCTTCGCGCGCTCGGCGATCGGAATGCGCAGGGTCAGCACACCCGCGTCGTAGTCGGCGTTGATGTTCTCGGTGTCCAGGGTGTCGGCGAGCATGACCTGCCGGGAGAACACGCCGAGGGGACGCTCGGAGAGTTCCATCTGCACCTCGTCGCCCTTGGCCGTCGGCCGGCGCTCGGCCCTGACGGTCAGCATGTTCCGCTCGACGTCGATGTCGATCGCGTCCGCGGAGACACCCGGGAGGTCGAAGGCGATCACGTAGTCGTCGCCCTCGCGGTAGGCGTCCATCGGCATCACGGACGGCTTCGACCAGGTGCCGGTGGTCCCCATCAGCTGCTGGGTGAGCCGGTCGAGCTCGCGGAAGGGGTCGGTGCGCATCAACATCGCGAAACACCTCCAGTCGGTTCAGGCAGGAACTGCCAATGCGCTTCAACGTGCTTCCGTTGTAACATGTCATCCAGACGATGACAAGTAGGACGTCATCTGGAGGATGACAAGAGCAACGGAGATTGCCCCATGACCGCATCCGCGCAGCCCACCCCGCGAGCGGGCACCGGTCCGGCCTCGTTCTTCGCCGCGGCGGCCGCCCTCGAAGCCATCGACCGGGCCGTCAGAGAGGCCCAGGCCGCCGACGCCACGGAGTCCGGGGCGGCCCCCGCCCCGGACGGACCGCACCCTGCGCTGGCCAGCCTGACGCTGCTGCGCCAGGTGCGCGAGCAGCTCGCCGGCTGGGAGACCGGCCTGATCGAGACCGCCCGGGAAGCCGGCGCCAGCTGGGCCGACCTGGCCGGGCCCCTGGGCGTGGCCAGCCGTCAGGCCGCGGAGCGGCGCTACCTGCGCCAGCACCCCGGCGAGGCGGGCATCACCGGCGAGCAGCGGGTGCAGGCCGTGCGCGACCGGCGTGCGGCCGACCGCACCGTCACCGCGTGGGCCCGGGACAACGCCGCGGGCCTGCGGCGGCTGGCCGGTCAGGTGACCGCCCTGACCGACCTGCCCGCCGGCGCCGACCGGCAGCTCGGGGAGCTCAATCAGGCGCTCGCCCACGCCGACGCGGCCCACCTGGTCCGCCCCCTCACCGACACCCGGCGCCACCTGCGCCCCGAACACGCCGAACTCGCCGACCGCATCGACGAGATGACCCGGCACACGCACCGGCTCCGCCGGGACAGCGACACCCAGCGCCGCGAGACCTGAGGCGCGCGGCCCGGGACCGCCGCACGGCGGCCCCGTCCGAGAGGAAGGAGCCGGCGATGACCACACGTCGATACGAGTCCGGCCCGATGCCCGAGGAGGCCGCGGCCGCCGTCACGACGAGCCGCCGCGACGGCCGGATCACCGTGGCGGTGACGGGGGAGATCGACATCGCGACCGCCCCGCTGCTGGCCGAGGCACTCCACGAGGCGCTCCGCGACGGGGTGACGCGGATCGACGCCGACTTCAGCGGGGTCACCTTCTGCGACTGCTCGGGGCTGGACGTCCTGCTGCGCGCGGAGCGGCGGGCCCGCGCGCACGGCCGGACCCTGCGGGTGGCGGGGGTCCGGTCGCCCCAGGTGCGACGCCTGTTCGAGATGACGGGCACCAGCACGATCACCGCCGACCACCCCGCGCCCGCCTCCGGCCCTGCGGACCTCCGCCCGTAGCCGAGGCACCGGGGCGGGTCTCTTTACGTAACCGATACACCGCATGAACCTGCAAATCACCAGAAACCTCCCGACCGGCAGGAAGACTGGTCGGCCGTCGAGAGCCCAGCGCATGTCAACCAAGACCAGCCCCGGAACCGGGGCTGTTCCTGCAACCCAATGCGGAGGTATCACGATGGCCCCCTACGGAACGGAACACGCCCATTCCCCCGGAGAACACCGGCCCCCGGCCCCCTCGCCCCGCGTCCTCGCCCTGTCCTTCCTCGGCCTCTTCCTCGCCGCCTCGACGGTGACCGGCGGCGCCGCACCGGCCCGCGCGGCCGTATCGCACGGCGTGAAAGCCGTCGCCGTGGCCGCCTCCAAACGGGGGGCCCCGTACGCCTACGGCGCCGCGGGGCCCAAACGCTTCGACTGCTCGGGACTGACCTTCTACGCGTTCCGCAAGGCCGGGAGCAGACTGCCGCGCACCGCGGAACAGCAGTACGAACACACCCGGCACATCCCGTCCGTCCAGCGCGCGCCCGGCGACCTCGTCTTCTTCCCCCGCGGCGCCACCATGGAGCACGTCGGCATCTACGCCGGGGGCGGCAAGATCTGGCACGCCCCGCGCCCGGGCGGCCGGGTCCGCCTCGAACGGATCTGGACCTCCGACGTACGGTACGGGCGGGCGGGCTGACGGCGCCGCCACGCGCCGGGCGGCGCCGCCCTCGCGCGTCGCCCGGCCCCTTCGACCATGATGGGAGGAGGACGGCCCGCACGGGCCGGACGGAAGGAGGCTCCAGGTGAGCGCCGAGCGCTACGAACTGGTGCTTCCCGGCGAGCCGGGGGCGGGCCCCGACACCGTGGTGGTGTCCCGGACCCAGCAGGCGGGACCGGGCGGCCACCCCGTGTACGAGGACCCGACCGGCATCGTACGGGCGGAGATCAGCGACCGCGGCGAGGTACGGATGCTGCCGTCGGGCGGCCACCAGGACCCGGTCCCGGCCCTGGAGGCCCGCCCGCTGCAGTGAGCCGGGTGCACCGGCCGGCCCGTCACTCAGCCGTGCCCGGCCGGGCCGCGTGCGGGCGGCGGTGCCACCAGTGCCTGCGCCGCGGGTGGACGGCGCGCCCGAGGCGGCGTCCGATCAGCAAGTACCCGAGCAGCGCGCCCGAGGTGTTCAGGATGACGTCGTCCACGTCGAAGGCGCGTCCGCTCACCAAGGCGCCCTGGATCAGCTCCACCAGCGTCATCAGGACCGCCGTCACGACGGCGACCCGCAGCAGGCCGCGGGCCGGCGGTACGAGCACGGGGAGCAGCACCCCGAGCGGCACGCCGAGCAGGACGTTGCCGCCGAGCTGGCGTGCGGCCTCGCGGACGGACGCCCCGTTCAGGTACGCGCTGATGGAGCGCCCGGGGTGCACGTTGCTGTGTACGAGGTCCACCGAGGCGGCGGAGGGTTCCAGGGTGAGGCGGGCCAGCACCACGCTGAACAGCACGGTCGCCGCGAACGCGGCCACCATGGCCACCGCCCGGACCACCGGTGACGCGGGTGGCCGCCCGGCCGGCACGGTCCCGGCACGGGCCCGCGGCGGGTCGGCGGCGGTCGGCTCGTCGGGTTCCCTGGTACGTGTACGCCACCACATGCGCCTCGATGTCATGCGGGCCCTTGTACCCCGGCGTCGGCCTCCAACGCACTTGGCGCGACGTGGTGTTGACGGCCCGGGGCCGTTTCAGGACGGGCGGTCCTCGGATTGTCCGCACACCCAGGCGAGGGCGTCGTGCACGCCCTGGATGTGGTCGTGCGGCACCGAGCTGCCGGGCTGCTCCTCCAGCCGTACGACGGCCGCGTCCACCTCCGCGATCAGCAGGTCGATCCCGGGCGGCCCTTCCGCGTGGACCCCGGTGACGGGGCCTTCCCGGTCCCGGCCGAGGGCCCACCGGTATCCGCTCGCCGCGCCGCGCGAGAGGGCGGTCGTCCGCCGGAGCCTTCCGCACTCCCGTTCGATGTCGGCGCGCCGACGGGTACCGATCAGGTCTTCGCCACTGCGGTCCGAGGCTCGCGTCGCCATACGTACCCCGCCTCCCCGGGTTCGTCACCGCCGGCCCCGCGTGCGGCGCGGGGCCTCTGGTCACCCGCCTGCCCGGTTACCGGGCGGGCATGCCGGGCCGGCCGGGCGGAAGGCATCGCACGCGCGCGCGAAAGACCCGCGCATCTTTTCGGCGTTCGGGGGCACGCCGCTGATCAGTCCCGTGAACCGGCCCGAAAGGACCTTCCATGTTGATGCCGTCCCCGATCGTCGTCCGTTCCCTCCTCGCCCGCTACGCGTCGCTGGCCGGCCAGGACTCCGCCGCCGCACGGCTGGAGCTGGAGCAGGTTTCGTACACCCTCTGCGTCACGACCGCGACGACCACGATCGAGGACGCCCTGGCCGCCGCCGAGACACTGGCCGAACGCGAGCTGCCGACGGCCCGTCAGGAGATGCGGCCGGCCGCCGCGTAGCCGGTGCCGGGATCACCGGCCGCGCTTTCGGCGGAGCCGCCGCGCGGCGGCTCCGCGCCCCCGGCACCCCATGCATGAATAGGGGCAAGTGTGGCAGAAGGTGAATAACCCCCCATCAGCGTAGATTCGGAGTTTCGTCATGGCTGAGCACACCACCACCCCGCACTACACCGTGCCGGGGATGTCGAAGGAGGAAGCCGCCCGGGTCGTGGACGTACTGCGCATGCGGCTGCACTCGCTCAACGACCTGGCGCTGACGCTCAAGCACGTCCACTGGAACGTGGTGGGACCCCATTTCATCGCCGTCCACGAGATGCTGGACCCCCAGGTGGACGCGGTCCGGGAGATGATCGACACCACCGCGGAGCGCATCTCGACCCTCGGCGGCGTCCCCGCCGGCACCCCGGGCGCACTGGTCGCCGAGCGGACCTGGGACGACTACGACGTGGGCCGGGCCGACGCGGTCGCCCACCTCGGAGCGCTGGACCTGGTCTACGCGGGTGTCATCGAGGACCACCGGGCCGCCATGAAGATCACCGATGAGCTGGACCTGGTCACCCAGGACATGCTCATCGGCCAGCTGGCCCAGCTGGAGCTCTTCCAGTGGTTCGTCCGCGCGCACCTGGAGAGCAGCGGCGGCCGCCTGAGCACCGCCGGTGCCCACACCCTGGACGAGGCCGCCGATCAGGCGGTCCGGGACGCGCGCCGCACCGCCTGATCGCGGGGCTGCCCGAACACGCCGGGGCCGCCCGTTCCCGAGAGGGGAGCGGGCGGCCCCGGCGTACGTGTCCCCGGCCCCGGGCCGGGGACGTCTCAGTTGAGCGAAGGCAGCGGCGGTGCGGTCTTGGGGGCGGGCCGCCCGGTCACGAGCCGGTCCGCTTCGATCTCCGCCCAGACGGACTTGCCGTGCTCGTGGGGGACGGATCCCCAGCGGTCGGAGAGGCGCTGCACGATGTACAGGCCCTGGCCTCCGGGAGCCCCGCGCTGGTGCCTGAGGCGGGGACGGGGAAGCTCGGGGTCCCCGTCGAACACCTCGATCCGCAGGGATTCACCGGCCACCACCAGCAGCTGGTGGCAGCCGCCGGCGTGCACGTTGGCGTTGGTCACCAGCTCGGAGACGATGAGCAGGGCGTCTTCGGAGGTCTCGGTCCCGTCCCAGCCCCAGTCGCGCAGGGCCTGGCGCACGAACTCCCGTCCCTTGGCGACCGGGCCGCCGGTACCGCCGAGGGTGAGCCGACGGC
This sequence comes from Streptomyces sp. NPDC054883, assembly GCF_053610645.1. NCBI lineage: Bacteria > Bacillati > Actinomycetota > Actinomycetes > Kitasatosporales > Streptomycetaceae > Streptomyces > Streptomyces sp. NPDC054883. Next base: position 56,191 of record NZ_JBSGYT010000001.1, read on the forward strand.
GCTGGCCCGTGACCGGCGGTCCGCTGGGCAGTGGATCGCTGGTGTCCGATCCGATGGTCTTCACTGTGGTCTCACCCCCGTCGTTGACACTGTTCGTCGTCTATTCGCATTGCCGGTGTGTCCGGATTGGCGGCCGGGGTGTCATCGCCCCCGGCGTCTCAGGTGTTGCGTATGCCCGGTCTGACCACGCGGACACGCGGTTGCCCCGATCGGCGCAGTGCCCCCGGTCTACCCGGGCAGGACGTGTGGCGGGCACGGGCGGGCTCAGGGTGCGGAGAGCGCGGCGTCGACGGTGGTGTCCATGGTGAAGACGGTGTCCGCGCCAGTGATCTCCAGGAGCCGCCGGAGCTGCTGGGTGGGCGCGGCGAGCCGCACCCCGAGACCCGCCTTCTCCGCGTCCAGGCGTGCCGCGAGCAGCAGGTTCAGGCCCGACGAGTCGCAGAAGCCCAGTCCCGTCAAGTCGATCACCAGTCGGTTCGCGCCCGACCGGACCGCCTGCTCCAGGAGCGGCCGGACCGCGCCGAGGCCGTCCAGGTCCAGATCCCCGGTGATCGCGCACACCACGGCACCCGTCCCGCTGTCGCGGAGCGCCGCTCCCTGCGGTCCGTCCGTCGCCGTGCCCCCCTGCGGAGCCACTTCGCCGTCTCCTGGGTTGCCAGTTACCACGTCAGCCTCTCCGTCGCCGCCCCTACTGCCGTACCCGGGCAACTTTACAGGCGTCGGAGGCGCCGACGGGAGGCCCGGGCCCTCTCGGGCCTCAGGGGCCGTCGACGTGCAGACGCAGGGTGAGGCCGGTTTCGAGGGCGCGGATCTCGACCAGGTCACAGAGCTGGTGGATCATCCATAGGCCCCGGCCGCCGTTGTCCGACGTCAGGGAGGGGCGCCGGCGGCCCGCGAGGGCGTTGGAGAGGCGGCCGCCGTCCCGGATCTCCGCCACGACGCCGCCCGCGGCCCCGTGCCACAGGCGCAGCGTGCCCTTGCCGCCGCCGTGCGCCACGGAGTTGGCGGCCGCTTCGCTGACGGCCAGGACGAAGTCGCCGCGCCGGGCCGGATCGAGGCCCGTCCGGCGGACCCAGTTCTCGGCGTGTTCGCGGACCAGGGCGAGTCCGCCGGCGGCGTACTCCAGGAGGAAGGCTTCGCGCGTGGGCTCGGGGAGGGGAAGATCACAGTCCGAACAGACGACGGCGGCCTCGGTGTAGAGCGGGCTGACGGCGTCCTTGCCGCCTTCGATCACCGTGGGGTGGGTGCGCCGGGCATCGGCCACCACCCCCGACGGCAGGCCCGAGAGGTCGTACGGGCACAGGATCGTGGCGGGCCGGCCGGCGAAAGCCGTGTTGATGAGGGCCTCGTGGCGGGTGGCTTCGAGGACCTCCCCTTCGGAGCGGCCCGGCCAGATCGGCTCCCCGACGATCCGGGCGGCCCGGCCGGGTTCGCGGTCGGCGAAGCCCTGCAGGGCGGCCAGGATCCGGCCGGGGTTGCGGCCCAGTTCGCGCATGTCCACGCAGTCGACGCCGTCCGCGTCGCTGCCCAGGCTCTGGAGCAGGGCGTCGAGGTGCGGGCCGGGCACGGCGAGGAAGACCGGCTCCCGCGCCGCCAGGGCCGCGCGCACGAAACCGCACACGCCCGCCGTGTACTCCTCCAGGTCCCGGTAGAAGAGGGCGGGATGGACGAAGTCCGCGGGCTCCGGGGCCGCCGGGACATGGGTGACGATCATGCTGCGACCTCCAGCGCGGCACATTCCTCCGGAAACAACTCGGCCACTTTGCGCAGCGAGTACGGGGGCTTGTGGAGAAGGAGGCTCCGGCCCGTCCCGGTCAGTGAGTTCGAGACGTCCACGAGCACGGCGACCGCGCCCGGGTCGAGGAAGGTCACCGCGGACAGGTCGAGGTGGACGACGCTGCCGGGCATCCGGGCGAGGGCCGCGAGCGCCGAGCGCAGGATCTGCCGGGTTTCGAGGTCGCCGCTGCCACTCAGCCGGATCCCGGAGCGGTCCCGCATCGGGACGGCGGCCAGCGCCGCCGGCGGCAGCAGCAGCCCGCCGGTCAGCGGGCGGGGCACCTCGGCGCAGCCGGTGTGGGCGCGGGTCAGCAGGTCGGTGGTGGGTCCGGGGATGAGCCGGCGGTCGAAGAGGCACAGTCCCGTCAGCGGGAGGTCGGCGTAGACCTCTCGATCGAGGCGCAGTTCGGATTCGAGGATGCGGTCGATGCCCGGTACCTCGCGCGCCGACCAGGACATCTCGCCGAGCACCCGCAGACCCGTACAGCCGTCGGCCAGGGCCTCGGTGCAGGCGGTGCGGAACATGGAGATGACCCAGTCGGGGTCGAAGGGGACGCGGCGCAGGTAGGACCGTTCGGTCCCGGTCACGCTCAGCCGGGCGTCCCGGCGGGCCGTGTCGACGTCGACCGCGCCGCGCCGCAGGGCGTCGATGACGGCGCTCGGCTCGGTGCTGTCCGCGCTGTACCAGACGCGTTGTCCGCGTTCCAGACCGTTGCTCACGAAGCGGACCACGGTGTCCGCCCAGGCGAGGTCGTCGTCGTAGGCGAAGGACGCATGCTCACCACGGGCGGACGGGCACGGGCGGTGAGGAGGGGGTGGGGCCACGTTTTCCCTCCGGGGGCGGGCGGTTGGCCGGTCGGCTGACTAGGCTACCGCCGGTTCCCCGCCGGCACCGGCCCGCCCGCCGCGCCGGCGGGAGTCGGTGGTCAGGAGGCGAGCATGCCGGTGCGCAGTCGCGCCAGGGTGCGCGACAGCAGCCGGGACACCTGCATCTGGGAGATGCCCAGCTCGGCGCCGATCTCGGCCTGGGTCCGCTCCTCGCCGAAGCGCATCCGCAGGATGCGCCGGTCGCGCTCGTCGAGTTCGGCCAGCAGGGGCGCGAGGGTGTGGAACTCCTCGAAGAGCTCCATGGCGCTGTCCTCCTCGCCGAGCGTGTCGGCCAGCGACCGGGTCCTGCGGCCCGCCGCGGAGTCCTCCTCCGAACCGGCGGAGGCGTCGAGGGAGTCGCTGGTGTAGCCGTTGGCGGCGACCAGGCCCTCCACCACCTCCTCCTCGCTCAGTTCGAGGTCCTGGGCGAGCTCCTTGACGGTCGGTGCCCGCCCGAGGAGGTCGGTGAGGGCCTCGCGGCTCTTGGCGAGTTCCGTCCGCAGTTCCTGGAGGCGGCGCGGGACGTGGACCGCCCAGGTGGTGTCCCGGAAGTACCGCTTGATCTCGCCGGTGATGAAGGGGAGCGCCAGTGTGGCGAACTCCACTTCGCGGTCGGGGTCGAAGCGGTCGATCGCCTTGATCAGGCCGATGGTTCCCACCTGGAGGATGTCTTCCATGTCCACGCCGCCGCCGGCGGAGCGGGCGCGGAAGCGGCGGGCGGCGAAGTGCACCAGCGAGACGTTCATCTCGATCAGCGTGTTGCGCGCGTACTGGTACTCGCGGGTGCCCTCCTCCAGCGACCGCAGCCGCAGCAGGAACAGCCGCGACAGCTGCCGGGCGTCGGCGGGGGCGACCTCGCGGGCATCCGTGATCCGCGGCAGTCGGCCCTCCGGCTCTCCGGTCGTACGGCCGATGGCCGGCGCGGCCTTCGCGTCTGTCCCGAGGACAGGGTCTACAACTACGGCGGAGCGAGGCATGGGGGACCTTTCCTCCCGACGGCGGACGGCTGACGGGGCGCGCTTGCCCCGAGAACGCGGCCCTACACGGGGTGGGCGAAACTTTTCGCGGAGACGGTGCTCACGGACGCACCGAGGGTCTCCGACCGCCCGCGATGTGGTGGACTACGTCCCGGCGCGAGAGCGGGAAGACCAGGTGTCCCGTCCGTGACGAGGTGTCGGGAGATGGTGGGGAAGACATGACGAACGCTACGCTGACGCAGGGCCCGGACCCGGACGCCCCGGGCGCTCCGGGCGCGGTGGGCGAGTCGGAGCTGCGCCAACTGCTCGCCGGGCTGACGGCGGTGCGTGACGGCGACTTCGGCACCCGGCTGCCCGACGAGGCCGACGGCCTCCTCGGGGAGATCGCGACCGTCTTCAACGGCATGATCGACCAGTTGTCCCTGTTCACCTCGGAGGTCACCCGTGTCGCCCGCGAGGTCGGCACCGAGGGCACCCTCGGCGGTCAGGCCGAGGTCCCGGGCGTGTCCGGGAGCTGGGCCGACCTGACGGACTCCGTGAACGCGATGGCGGGCAACCTGACCACCCAGGTCCGCGACATCGCCCAGGTGGCCACCGCGGTGGCGCGCGGAGACCTGTCGCAGAAGATCGCCGTCGACGCCCGCGGGGAGATCCTGGAGCTCAAGGACACCGTCAACACGATGGTCGACCAGCTCTCCGCCTTCGCCGACGAGGTCACCCGGATGGCCCGCGAAGTGGGCACGGACGGGATCCTCGGCGGCCAGGCCGACGTGAAGGGCGTCTCCGGCACCTGGCGGGACCTGACCGATTCGGTCAATTTCATGGCCGGAAACCTCACCGCCCAGGTGCGCTCCATCGCCCAGGTCGCGACGGCCGTCGCCAAGGGCGACCTCTCGCAGAAGATCCGGGTCGACGCCCGGGGCGAGATCCTGGAACTGAAGGACACCATCAACACGATGGTCGACCAGCTCTCCGCCTTCGCCGACGAGGTCACCCGCGTCGCCCGCGAGGTGGGCACCGAGGGCAATCTGGGCGGCCAGGCCACGGTGCGCGGGGTCTCGGGCACCTGGAAGGACCTCACCGACAACGTCAACGTCATGGCGTCGAACCTGACGGGGCAGGTGCGCTCCATCGCCCAGGTCGCGACGGCGGTGGCCAGGGGCGACCTCTCGCAGAAGATCACGGTCGAGGCCAAGGGCGAGGTCGCCGCGCTCGCCGGGGTCATCAACACGATGGTCGACACGCTGTCCGCGTTCGCCGACGAGGTCACCCGCGTCGCCCGCGAGGTCGGTACCGAGGGCCGGCTCGGCGGCCAGGCCCGGGTCCCGAACGTGGCGGGCACCTGGAAGGACCTCACCGACAACGTCAACTCCATGGCGAACAACCTGACCGGTCAGGTCCGCAACATCGCCCTGGTGACCACCGCGGTCGCCAACGGCGACCTGTCGAAGAAGATCGACGTCGACGCCCGGGGCGAGATCCTGGAGCTCAAGACCACGATCAACACGATGGTGGACCAGCTGTCCTCCTTCGCGGCCGAGGTGACGCGCGTGGCGCGCGAGGTGGGCAGCGAGGGCCGGCTCGGCGGACAGGCGGAGGTCGAGGGTGTCGAGGGCACCTGGAAGCGGCTGACGGAGAACGTGAACGAGCTGGCCGGGAACCTGACGCGCCAGGTGCGGGCCATCGCCGAGGTCGCGAGCGCGGTCGCCGAGGGCGACCTGACCCGCTCCATCACCGTGGACGCCTCCGGTGAGGTCGCCGAGCTCAAGGACAACATCAACTCGATGGTCGGCTCGCTCCGGGAGACCACCCGCGCCAACCAGGAGCAGGACTGGCTCAAGTCGAACCTGGCGCGCATCTCCGGTCTGATGCAGGGCCACCGTGACCTGTCCGCCGTCGCCGAGCTCGTCATGGACGAGCTGACTCCGCTCGTGGACGCCAGCTACGGCGCCTTCTACCTCGCCGAGGAGGCCGACGGCGAGACCTGGCTCACCCTCATCGGCTCCTACGGCCGCCCCGCGGGGAGCCCCGCGTCCGTACGGCTGCGGCGCGGCGAGACCCTGGTGGGCCAGGCGGCCCGCAGCCGGCGGATCATCGTGGCCGACGAGGTGCCGCCCGGTTACGTGGTCTCCTCCGGGCTGGGCCGCTCGGCCCCGGCCGGGCTGATCGTGCTGCCCATCGTCGTGGAGGAGCAGGTGCTCGGCGTCATCGAGCTCGCCACCTTCAAGAGCTTCACGCCGGTGCACCGCGACTTCCTGGGCCGGCTGATGGAGACGGTCGGCGTCAACGTGAGCACGATCGTCGCCAACGCCCGCACGGACGAACTGCTGGGCGAGTCCCAGCGGTTGACCGTCGAGCTCCAGGCGCGCTCGGAGCAGCTCCAGGTCCAGCAGGACGAACTCCAGCGCTCCAACGCCGAGCTGGAGGAGAAGGCCGCGCTCCTCGCCACCCAGAACCGGGACATCGAGACGAAGAACCTGGAGATCGAGCAGGCCCGGCAGGAACTGGAGGACCGGGCACAGCAGTTGTCGCTGGCGTCGAAGTACAAGTCCGAGTTCCTGGCGAACATGAGCCACGAGCTGCGCACGCCGCTCAACAGCCTGCTCATCCTCGCCCAGCTGCTGGCCCAGAACCCCGCCCGCAACCTCACGGCCAAGCAGGTCGAGTACGCGGGGATCATCCACTCGGCGGGGTCCGACCTGCTCCAGCTGATCAACGACATCCTCGACCTGTCGAAGGTCGAGGCGGGCAAGATGGACATCAACCCGGAACGGGTGTCCCTGAAGCAGCTCCTGGACTACGTGGAGGCCACCTTCCGGCCGCTCACCAGCCAGAAGAGCCTCGAATTCGAGATCGTGACGCTGCCGGGCGTGCCGGTCGACCTGCTGACCGACGACGCGCGGCTGCGCCAGATCCTGCGCAACCTGCTGTCCAACGCGGTCAAGTTCACCGAGCACGGCCGGGTGGAGCTGCGGATCGAGCCGGCGGTCGCCGACGAGCTCCCCGGCCACCTCGACCGGGCCGGGTCGGTCGTGGCCTTCCGGGTCGTCGACACGGGCATCGGCATCGCCGAGCAGCACCTGGAGGCGATCTTCGCCGCGTTCCAGCAGGCCGACGGCACCACCAGCCGCAGATACGGGGGCACGGGACTCGGCCTGTCGATCACCAGGGAGATCGCCCGGCTCCTCGGCGGCGCCGTCACGGCGCGCAGCGTGCCGGACGAGGGCTCGGTGTTCACGCTGTACCTGCCCGTCTCCTACGACGACTTCCACGAGCGCGCCCTGGACACGCCGGCCCTGGAGGCGGCGCCGGTGGGACAGCCGCAGCTGCTCGGCGGGGCCGTCGGCGGTCCGGTGGCCGCCCTCGCCGCCGTGAGCGAGGCCACGCGCCACCCGCGGCGGCTGCTGGTGATCGAGGAGCGCAGCCACGGCCTGCTGAGCCTGGTCGCGGAGAGCGCGGCCCGCGACCTGGCCGCCGGCCGCGCCGCGTCCGGAACCGAGGAACAGGTCGAGGTGGCGACGGCCGTCACCGCCGTGGAGGCGGCCTCCGTACTCGCGCAGGCCTCCTTCCACTGTGTCGTCCTGGACCTGGGCAGCGACGGCGAGGCCCTGCGCTTCCTGGACGCCATGGCGGGCGACTCGGCCCTGGCGTCCCTGCCGGTGCTCGCGCACGACGGCCGCCGGCTGACCTCGGCGCAGCGGACGGAACTCTCCCGGCACACCTCCCACCAGCCGCTCGAAGTCCTCTCCAGCCTGGACGAGCTGCGCGAACGCATAGCGCTCCACCTGTCCGCCGAGCAGCCCGGAGCCGTACCCCCGCTGGTGCGGACCGGCGCGCCCTCGCCGGCCGCCGGTCCCGCGGTCGACGAGCAGCTGGCGGGCCGGTCCGTGCTGGTCGTCGACGACGACGCCCGCAACCTGTACGCGATCAGCGGCATCCTGGAACTCCACGGGATCGAGGTGCTGCACGCGGAGAACGGCCGCAAGGGCATCGAGGCCCTCGCCGCGAACCCGGGCATCGACCTGATCCTGATGGACGTGATGATGCCGGAGATGGACGGGTACGCGGCCACCGCGGAGATCCGGCGGATGCCCGCCTACGCGCAGCTGCCGATCATCGCGGTCACCGCGAAGGCGATGCCGGGCGACCGGGAGAAGAGCTTCGCTTCCGGGGCGAACGACTACGTGACCAAGCCGGTCGACGCAAACGACCTGATGGCCCGGGTCCGGCGCTGGCTGCTCCCCCAGGAGCCCGCCCGGGAGGACGCGGGTGCCCTCGGTGCCTGACGTCCGACCCCCCTCCCCCGCCGAGAAAGCCGGTCCACGGTGAACAGCCCCATGTACGCAGGAGACGAGCACGCCGGCGTCCGGCCCGCGCCGGAACTCCGTCCGCGCCACGGCGGCGACGGCCCCGGCCCCGGCTTCCCGCCCGGCCGCGGCGCCCGGGGCCCCCCCGCGCCCGGCCCCCGCCGCCCGCCGGCCCCCCCCCGCCCCGGCCCGGCGCCCGGCCCGCGCCGGAAGGCCGTCCGCGCCCGGGCGGCGCCGCCCCCGGCCCGGCCTGCCCGCCCGGCCGCGCCGCCGGGTCCCCGGCGGCGCGGACCGACGGCGGCCGCCTGGCCGCCACCGTCGAGCGGCTGCGGCAGGAGGTCCGGGAGGCCCAGGCCGCCGCGGACGGCCGAGCGCTGGTCGAAATGGCCAAGGGCATCCTCGTCGGCCGCCTCGGCTGTGGTCCGGCCGAGGCGGCGCGGCAACTCGCCAAGCTGGCCCAGCAGTCCGGGACGACACTGCTCGCGCTGGCGGTCGACGTCGTCAACCAGGCCGCCCGCGACCACGTCAGCGAGGTCGCTCAGGAGTTCCTGGACAACACCGGCCAGCCGGGCCCCGTACCCGGCGCGAGCACTCCCGCCGTACGGCTGCGCGCCGCCGAGAGCGGACTGCTGGCCGCCGCCGACGCGCAGGCCGTGGCCGCGGCGCTGCTGGAGAACGCCCTGGTCCCGCTGGGGGCGCACGGGGTCGCGGTCTGGGTGGCGGGCTCCGACTCCTCGCTGACCCTGGTCGGGCACGCGGGGTTCCCGGAGGAGGAGGCGAGCAGGTGGCGCTACGTCCCTCCGGAGGTCGCCACCTGCGCCCACCTGGCGCTGGACAAGCGCGAGCTGACCTTCGTACCGCGGCTGAGCGACTCCGGCATCCCCTCCATCGGCCGGCGCCAGCATCCGGCGGGCGGCCGCATCGTGGTGCCCGCCGGCACCGGGGGCCGGATCCACGGCGTGCTGGAGGTGTGCTGGCCGGACCCGCTCGAACCGCAGCCCCCGCAGATCCTGCGCCAGCTGGAGGCGCTGGCCGAGCTGTGCGGGCACACCCTGGGCGACCAGGCCGTGGCACCCTCCGCCGGGCCCGCCGACCCGGATGCGGGCTGCGCCGGAGTGGCCGAGATGGTCAACCTCGCCGACAACCTGTACGACCCGGCGCTCGTGCTGACGCCCTGTCTGGACCCGGGCGGCCGGCTCGCGGACTTCCGCGTCCACCACGCCAACGAGCGCTTCATCGACCCAGCCGGGCGGCCGCGCACCTCCGTGTGCGGTTCGTCGTTCCTGGAGGCGTACCCGGCGGCCGCGGAGGACAACGGGCTGTTCGACAAGCTCGAACGGGTCTACGCGACGGGCGAGCCCTGCCGGACCCAGCGCATGGCGCTGACCGCGTTCGTGGACGACGTGCCCCTCACCGCGATCGCGGACGCCAGCATCAGCCGGCACGGGGCGGCCCTGCTGCTGATCTGGCGGATAGAGGACGAGACGGCGCGGCTTGCCAGCCTCCTCCAGCACGCCCAGCGCCTCGGCCGGGTGGGCGGCTTCGAGGAGAACATCACCACGGGTGAGATCACCTGGAACGGGCAGCTGTTCACGCTCTACGGGCGGCCCATGACCTCCTCCCCCGTCCCGCTGGAGGAACTGGCCGACCACGCCCACCCGGACGACGTGGTCTCCATCAACCGCTTCCTGCGCACGCTCCTGCACCACCTGCGCGAATCCGCGGTGGACTTCCGGCTCCAGCGCCCGGACGGCATCACCCGGCACATCCGGCTCGTCGCGGAACCCGTGCTCGACGACCGGGGCAGCCTCCACGCGGTGCGCGGCGCCTACCAGGACATCTCCTCCCAGCACTGGACGGAGGTCGCCCTCGCCGCCACCCGGGACCAGCTCGCGCACACCGAGGCGGAGGCGGCCGAGCGCAGTCGGCTCGCCCTCCAGCTCCAGCACGCCATCATGCCTCCCGCGCCGGCCCCGCTGGAGGTTCCCGGCATCCGCATCGCGGTCCGTTACCGGCCCGCGGAGTCGGAGGCGATGGTGGGCGGCGACTGGTACGACTCGGTCGTCCTGCCCAACGACATGGTGCTGCTGTCCGTGGGGGACGTGGCCGGTCACGGCATCGAGGCGGCCACCGGCATGGTGATCCTGCGCAACGCCCTGCGGGGCCTTGCGGTGACCGGCGCCGGGCCGGCCCAGCTGCTGTCCTGGCTCAATACCGTCGCGCACCACCTGACCAGCAACGTGACGGCCACCGCCGTGTGCGGCGTCTACGACCCGCGGACGCGGGTGCTGCGCTGGGCGCGCGCCGGGCACCTGCCGCCGGTCCTGGTGCGGGGCACCGAGGCACAGGCCTTCCCGATGGCCCAGGGGCTGCTGCTCGGGGCCCTGCCGGAGGCCGATTTCGAGGAGGAGGAGGTACGGCTGGAGCCGGAGGACACGTTGCTGATGTACACCGACGGGCTCGTCGAACGGCGCGACGTCTCGGTGACGGACTCCCTGTCGCAGCTCCTGTCCCTCGCGGGACGGGAAGCGGACTCCCTGGAGAAGCGGCTCGACCGGCTGCTGAGGCACAGCAGGTCGGACACGGACGACGACACCTGCCTCATCGGCATCCAGGTGCGCTGAGCGGCGGGTGGAAGCAGGCGCAGATGGCCTTGCCGCCGTGGGAGGCGTGGACGTCCAGGGTGTCGGCGAGGGCGTCGACGATGCCGAGGCCCCGGCCGGAGGTGGCGCCCTCGCCGGCCTCCCGGGGCCTGGGCAGCCGCGGATCGGCGTCGGCCACGCTCACGTGCAGGCACTTGCCGTCCCAGGTCAGGACGAGGTGGGCGGTCTCGGCGGCGTGGACATGGGCGTTCGCGACGAGTTCGGAGACGCTGAGCAGGATCGAGTGGACGGTGTCCGGGGCGTCGGGGGCCCAGTCCAGCGTCGCGAGGTGCTGCGCGGTCCACTGCCGGGCCGCGCGCACGCCGTTCGACACCGGAAAGGAACGGGCCCACCCCACTGCCCTCATGGCCATCATCCTCACCGTGTCCCTTCGTCCGTAGGGTGCCGTGTCTCCTGCCGACCCGAATACCCCGCGGGAACCCGAGCATCCCCGGACGCCGCCGGTCGGGTTCCGCCGGGCCCGTGGGTGTAGCACCGCGCAACGGGGGCAGCCGAAGGCCAAGATCGTCCGGCTTTCCGAAAGGATCCGCCCATGCTGATGGCCCACCCGGCCGTGCTGTCCGGTCTCGTCGAGCGCTACTGGGCGCTGGCGCTCCTGTGCGCCCACGACGACACCGCGGAGGCCCGTAGCCGTATGGACGAGGTCGCGCACACGCTGTGCGTCGCGACGGGTACCTCCAGTGTGGACGCGGCGCTGACGGCCGCCCGCTACCGGCTCCCCGGCGCCCGTACCTTCGACGATTCGGTCCTGGCCCGGTAGGGCCGCCCGGCCCGGGCGCGCTCGTGCCCCTGTCCCTCCGTCAGGGGCAGGGGCACGAGCGCGCGGGCCGCCGGGGCTATTCCGTGGTGGTGATGCGGGCGCACTCCCGTACGACCGCCCCCAGGTCCCCGGTCCTGCGCAGCAGTTCGCGCTGGACCCGCGCGCCGTTGCCGCGCGCGAAGAGCTCCTCGATGCCCTGGCGGGCCGCGGCGGCGTCCCCGTGGTCCTCAAGGGCCTCGCGTACGTGCTCGAACAGGGCGTCCACCACGGCGCGGGCCGGTGTCTCCAGCATCGTGGCCGGGTGGATGAGGGGCCCGTCGATGCCCGAGCGCGCCGCCCGCCACGATGCCAGCCGCAGCAGGCCCACACCGATGCGGGCCGGGGGTTCGCCGGCCTCCCGGGCGCGCGCCGCCGTTTCGACGAGTCCGCGGACGAGGGTCGCGAGCAGGACGGTGGTGGAAGGGTGCAGGCAGACGTCCGCGACGCGGATCTCCACGGTGGGGTAGTTCGCCGCGAGCCGGGCGTCGAAGTAGATCATTCCCTTGTCGCGGAGCACCCCGGTGGCGACCATGGCGGACACCTGCTCGTGGTAGCGGTCGGCGCTGCCGAATATCTCCGTCGGCCCGGCGGAGGGCCACCGGTTCCACACCCGGCTGCGGTAGCTGCCGTATCCGCTGTCCTGGCCCTGCCAAAAGGGTGAGTTCCCGCTGATGGCGGTGAGGACGGGCAGCCAGGGCCGGATGCGGTCGATCACGGCCACGCCCTCTTCGTCGGAGTCGACGCCGACGTGCACGTGGCAGCCGGAGGTCAGCTGCTCCTGTGCCGTGAGGCCGAACCGTTCCGCGACCCACGCGTAGCGTTCCCCGGGGCTGGTGGAGGGCAGTACGGGCACCGGGGAGGTCGCGAGGGCCGCCACCTCCGCGCCCGCCTTCGCCGCGTGCCGGGCGGCCTCGGAGCGCCATCTGGCGATCTCCTCGGCCAGCTCCCCCATCGCGGTCACGGGTTTGGTGGAGAACTCCACCTGCTCGCGCATCAGCTCCTTCTCGAAGGTGCCCTCGTCCTCTCCGACACCATGCCGTTCCGCCTCGGCCAGAACCGCGCCGGACACCGAGAGGGGCTCGCCGCTCTCCGGTCCGACCAGGAGGAGTTCCTCCTCCACCCCGACACTGCGCAGACGCACCCGCACCACTTCCGTTCATCCTTGCCGTACTGATGGTGGGCGGCTGCCCCGACTCGCGGCCGGCATGCGCGGCCGGCCCGGTGCGGGGGCGTGGGGCTGCGGCTCGGGCTACGGCTTGTTGGCGATGGCCCCGAGGTACTGGTTGAGGGATTCCAGGCGGGCGTCGAGGTTCTCGGCGGTCCGGGCCAGGTCCTGGAGTTCCCGCGCCGCACCGAGCACCGCGAGGACCAGGGCGCGGGCGGCGGGGTCACTGACGTCGCGCAGCGAGGTCCTGGCTTCGTCGAGGAGGGGGGACGGGACGGGAACGGTCGTTTCCATGTCGGTCTCCTGTGAGTGGGCGGCGGGGGCCTTGCCCTTCCGGGTCAGCGGCTGCTCCGCCGGAGGTCGTGGACCAGGACCAGCAGCGCCACGGCCATCAGCGCCAGGTGCAGCCATACCGGGCCCGCCGGAACGTGCTCACCGGCCGTCGTCGTCGACATCTGCGTCGCCTTTCCGGGTCGTAGTGCTCTGCTGTTGTCGTGCTCTGCCCTTTTCGTATTGGCGCGTCTGCCCGCAAATGAAGGGGCGACGCGGCCCAGGCCCCGACGACCGAGGTTTCGCCCGGGCACGAGTGGACATCCGCCTGGCATGAACGACACTCCGGCTCCGCGCGACAGGGGCGACCACGACGGGCACGCCCGGCCCGCCGAGCCCGCTTCCGGCTCCGGCCCAGGTCACGGCCCCGGCCCCGGCCCCGGCCCCGGCCCCGAGGTGGAGCACAGGGCTCCCGACGAGCCGACGGACCTGCCCGGCAAGTCGTGGGGGGCCGTGCTGAAACGGACGGTCCGGGAGTTCCAGCGGGACGAGCTCACCGACCGGGCCGCGGCCCTGACGTACTACGCCGTCCTGTCCCTGTTCCCGGCGCTGCTGGTGCTGGTGTCGCTGCTGGGGGTGGCGGGGAAGTCCGCCACCCAGTCGGTGCTGGACAACCTGCAGAAGCTGACGCCCGGCTCGGCGCGGGACATCATCTCGGACGCGGTCCGTCAGCTCCAGGGCGGCACCGGGCTGGGGTCGATCGTCGCCGTCGTCGGCCTGATCGCCGCACTCTGGTCGGCGTCCGGGTACGTCGCCGGGTTCATCCGCGCGTCCAACGCCGTCTACGACGTGCCGGAGGGGCGGCCCGTATGGAAGGTGCTGCCGCTGCGGTTCGCCCTCACGGTGGGGCTGCTGGTCATGGCGTGCGCGAGCGGGCTGATCGTGGTGTTCACCGGCAGTCTCGCCCGGCGCGCGGGGGACGCGCTGGGCCTCGGGCAGACCGCCGTCACGGTGTGGTCGATCGCCAAGTGGCCGGTGCTGGTCCTCCTCGTCACCGTCATGATCGCGCTGCTGTACTGGGCCGCTCCCAACGCCAAGGGCCGCGGCTTCCGCTGGATCACCCCCGGCAGTTTCCTCGCGCTGCTGATCTGGATGGCCGCGTCCGCCGGTTTCGCGCTGTACGTCTCGAACTTCGGCTCGTACAACAAGACGTACGGCACGCTGGCCGGTGTCATCGTCTTCCTGATCTGGCTGTGGATCACCAACCTGGCCATCCTCCTCGGCCTCGAGTTCGACGCCGAGATGAGCCGGGCCCGGGCCATCGCCGGCGGCCTCCCGCCGGACCAGGAGCCGTACGTCGAACCGCGCGACACCCGCGAGTGGACAGACGAGGACAAGCGCCGCGCGGAGTGACCCCCGATTCCTGCCGCTCAGGCCCGGACACCCGCTAGTGCTGTGACCGGAAAGGTCCACCGGGTCCCGGCGCCCGGCACTAGTCCTCCGTCAGGGACGCCGTGACCGTGAACAGGGCCCCGTCCGGGTCGCGGAGGGCGACCCAGCGTTCGGACGCGTTCTGCTCGATGTCCGACATGATCCGCCCGCCCAGCGCCGTGGCCGCCTCCAGGGCGGGTTCCAGGGCGGGGACCCGGAAGTGGACCCGCCAGCGGGGCCGGACCTGCGGCTGGAGGGCGGCCGTCTCCACCGGGCCGCTGTTGAGCCGGGCGACGGGTTCGCCGAGGTGGCGCAGGACTACCTGATCGTCCTCGTAGGAGATCTCGCAGGGCCCGTCGGTCCACCGGAGCACCTCGCCGTAGAAGACGGCCGCGTCGAAGGCGTTGAGGGTGAGCAGTTCCAGCCACGCCGGAGCATGGCCGGATCCCACGCGCCAGCCCGAGAAGACGATCCCCTCCCAGATCCCGAAGACGGCGCCGTCGCGGTCGGTGGCCAGGGCGCCGCGGCCGCCGGTGTCGAAGGAGACCGGCCCGACGCCGACCGTTCCGCCGCGCTCGCGGATCCGGGCCACCGTCTCGTCGGCGCTCTCGACGGCGAAGTAGGCCGTCCAGGCGGCGGGCAGCTCCAGTTCCCCGGCCAGGGCCCCGATGCCGGCGACCGGCGCGCCCTCCACCTCGGCGACGGCCAGGCCCTCGCCGAGGCGGCCCGGCCGGAACGACCAGCCGAGGACCGCTCCGTAGAAGCGCTGGGCGGCCTCCAGGTCCCGCGTCGCCAGACTCACCCAGCACGGCGCGCCCAGGGCATCACCCGTCGAATCCCGCACAGCCGTGCTCCGTCCCTCGCCCGATGCCGGGGCGCCACGGCGGCGGCCCCCCTCAAGAGGTACCGTCCCGGTCGCACCGCAGCCGGGATGACGCGCCGCAGTGCGCCCGGGCCGGGCGCGATCAGCGCACCCCGCCGTGCTCGGGCAGGTCCGCGTCGGCGGGGAGGGCGGCGAAGCCGCGGCCCGTGGCGCCCTTGGCGGCGGGCGGTGCGCCGCAGAACGCCGCTTCGAGGGTGCCGCCGAGCGCCGTGTTGGCCTCGCCCCGGTTGGAGGTGTTCGCCATGGCGGCGAGGCTGCGTGCGCCGTCGCGGGTGGCGAAGGCGTACGTGTAGAAGCCCTGGACGGTGCCCGTGTGGCCGTACACCGAGGTGCCGCAGGACAGGTCGTAGCGGCGCAGGCCCAGACCGTAGAAACGGGTGTTCGTCGCGTCGGTGGGCGTCATCGCGAGCATGGCGTCGAGCGTGCCGGGCGGCAGCAGCCTGCCGCCCAGCAGCGCGGAGACGAAAGTGTTCAGGTCGGCCGCGTTCGAGATCATCGCCCCTGCGGACTGGGCCCAGGAGACGGTCTGTTCGGTGGCGTCGACCGGTGCCGCCCCGGCCTCGTCGGGGTACAGGTAGCCGTGCGCG
Source organism: Streptomyces sp. NPDC054883 (assembly GCF_053610645.1). Classification (NCBI taxonomy): domain Bacteria; kingdom Bacillati; phylum Actinomycetota; class Actinomycetes; order Kitasatosporales; family Streptomycetaceae; genus Streptomyces; species Streptomyces sp. NPDC054883. The sequence goes on from NZ_JBSGYT010000001.1 coordinate 71,916, forward strand.
TGCGGGCCCTTGATCTCGGTCCGGGGGTGCACGTAGGAGGTGTTCCTGAGTTTCAGCGGCTTGATGATGCGGCGCTCGTACTCCTCGGCGACCGGGTTCCCCGTGACCTTCTCGATGAGCATGCCGACGACGACGAAGTTGGTGTTGGAGTACCTGTACGCCGCGCCGGGCTCGGAGGTGCGCGGCTCGCGCAGGGAGAGGTCCACCAGTTCGCGGTAGCCGAACACCTTGGTGCGGACGGCCTCGAAGCCGGGAACGGTCCGGTCGAACATGGCGTTGGTGTAGTCGGCGAGCCCGCTGCGGTGGGTGAGCAGGTGGCGCACCGTGATCCGGTCGTCGGGCAGCAGGCCCGGCAGGTAGTGGCCCACGGGCCGGTCCAGGCCGATCTTGCCCTCGTTCACCAGTTGCAGCAGCACCACGGTGGAGAAGGTCTTGGTGACGCTGCCGATCCGGAAGCGGGAGTTGGGGTCCATGGCGGCGCCTGTGCTCCGGTCCTGGACACCGACGGCCTTCGTCCGCACGCCCGCAGGGCCGGTGAGCCGGGCCATGGCGCCGGGCGCTCCGGCGGCGGTGGTGTTCCGCAACGCCCGGGTCAGGGCAGCCAGGTCCGGCGCGGGGGCGGGTGCGGGTGCGGATGCGGGCGGCGCGGCGTACGCGGTGGCGGTGGGCGCGAGCCCGGACATCATCACGATCAGGGCGGCGCTGACGGCCAGGCGACGGTCCATGGTCAGGGACACGTTGCTCCTCAACTCGGTTGGCGGCGCGAAGTGGCGGTCGCAGCCTACGCATGCACGGGGTCCGTCGGACGCCATGACCGTCCCGGGCGCTCCGGACTTGACGGGCCCCGGCCGTCCGGCCGGTGAGGGGCCGTCAACCGGGGTGTCCCCCAGAGCGGACGAACTCGTTCCCCGTCAGGCGTACGCCGCGTCCGCGCGGGAAGGTAGGCCCCGTGCCGACGGACGACGAGACCCTCGACGAATTCGCCGCCGAGCTACGACGCCTGCGCCGGCGGCGCAACGTGTCGCTCTCGGACCTGGCCCGCTCGATCCACTACAGCAAGGGCTACCTCAGCAAGATCGAGAACGGGCGCAAGCCGCCCACCCCCGACGTCGCCCGCAGATGCGACGAGGCCCTCGACGCGGGCGGTGAACTGGTGCGCCGGGTCCCCCGGGCACCGGCCGTTCCCCAGGCCCGCACCGAGGGCGACGGGCCCGGCACCGAAGGTTCCGGCGCGCCCTGCCCCTACCGGGGGCTGGCCGCCTACGGACCGCAGGACGCCGAGTGGTTCTTCGGCCGCGAGAGCGCCACCGCCGAGCTGACCGGGCGGCTCGCCGAGCGGATCGGGCACGGCGCGGTGGCCGTCGTGGCCCCGTCCGGGGCCGGAAAGTCCTCGCTGCTGCGCGCCGGGCTGCTGCCCGCGTTGCGCCGGGGCGCGCTGCCGGTCGCGGGGTCGCGGGACTGGCCGGCCGTGGTGTGCGCGCCGGGGGCGCACCCCCTCAAGGAGCTGCTGCGCGGTGCGGCGGACGTGCTCGGGGCCGCGGCGGCGGGGATCACCCCCGAGGAACTGGCCGAGCGCCCGGACCGGCTGCCGGAAGCGGTGGCGGGCTCCCTCGGCCGGCCCGGGCTGGTGCTCCTCGTCGACCAGTTCGAGGAGGTGTTCACGCTCTGCGAGGACGACCGGGAGCGCGGGGCCTTCGTCCGCGTGCTGCACTCCCTGGCCGTGTGCCCCGCCGTCGCCGTCGTCATCGGGCTGCGGGCCGACTTCTGCGGGCACTGCCTCGACCACCCGGAACTGGTCGAGGTGTTCACCCACGGCCTGTTCGCCCTCGGCCCGATGTCCGACGGGCAGCTGCGCCACGCCGTCTGCGAGCCGGCCGCACGCGCCGGGCTCACCCTGGAGACCGGCCTGGTCGAGCTGCTGCTGCGTGACCTGGGGGACCGCCCGGCGGCCCACGCCGGCTCCCTTCCGCTGCTCGCCCACGCCCTGCTCGGCACCTGGCAGCAGCGCACCGGCAGAACCCTCACGGTGGCCGGATACGAGATGACCGGCGGGATCCGCGGAGCGGTCGGGCGCACCGCCGAGTCCGTGTTCGCCCGGCTGGAGGCGGCCGAGCGGCGCATCGCGCGCCAGCTGCTCACCAGGCTCGTGCACATCGTGGACGGTGCCGGCGCCCAGACCCGCAGGCCGGTCGAACGGGACCGGCTGCTGCGGCAGGTACCGGATCCCGGCGCGGGCGGGCGGGTGCTGGACGCCTTCATCGAGGCCCGGCTCGTGACCGCCGACGGGGCGTCGGTGGAGATCACGCACGAGGCGCTGCTGCACGCGTGGCCGCGGCTGCGCGAGTGGATCGAGTCGGACCGGGCGGCCCTCGTGGTGCGCCAGCGGGTCTCCGACGCCGGCGCGGAGTGGGTGCGCGGCGGGCGCGACCCCAGCCTGCTGTTCCGGGGCGCGCGGCTCGCCGGGGTCCGGGAGTGGGTCGAGCGGCAGGACCCGGCCCAGCTCGGCCCCGAGGAGCGGGAGTTCATCGCCGCGTGCGAGGCCGAGGAGGAGCGGCGCGGCCGGGCGGTGCGGCGCCAGAGCAGGATCCGCCGGGCCCTGGTGATCACTTTGGCGGGGCTGCTCGCGGTGGCGCTGGCGGCCGGCGGGCTGGCCTTCGAGCAGCGTTCGCAGGCGCTGGACCAGCGGCGGACGGCGCAGTCGCAGGCCATGGCGGTACGGTCCCGGGCCCTGGCGGCGGGACAGCCGGAGGCCTCCATGCTGCTCGCGGCCGCCGCCTACCGCACGGCTCCCACCGCGGAGGCCCGGGGAGCGCTCCTGAGCAGTCAGGCGCAGTACTTCGCCGGGCGGCTGGGCGGGCACCGCGGGGCGGTCAACTCCGTCGCGTACAGCCCGGACGGGAAGCTGCTGGCCTCGGCGAGTTCGGACGCCTCGGTCCGGCTGTGGGACGCGGACGGCCGCCGGCTCGTCGGTACCTTCACCGGGCACACCGGGGCGGTGGCCTCGGTGGCCTTCGCGCCCGACGGCGGCCGGCTGGCGACGGCGGGGGCGGACGGGACGGTGCGGCTGTGGGACGTGGGGGCGCGGCGGCTCACCGCGACCCTGACGGGGCACCGCGGTCCCGTCCGGTCGGTGGCGTTCAGCCCGGACGGCCGCAGCCTGGTCTCCGGCGGCCTCGACGACACCGTGCGGCTGTGGGACCTGCCGGGCGGCACGGAGCGGGCGGTGCTCACCGGGCACGACGACGCGGTGATGGCCGTTGCGTTCAGCCCGGACGGCTCCCGCGTCGCCTCGGCCGGTGCCGACCGGAGCGTGCGGCTGTGGGATACGGCGGGCCCCGGCCGTCCGGTGGTGCTCTCCGGTCACACCGATCAGGTGCTCGGGATCGCCTTCGCCCCGGACGGCAGCACCCTGGCCTCCGGCGGAGCCGACCGGACGGTGCGGCTGTGGGACCTGCCGGGCGGCACGGAGCGGGCGGTGCTCACCGGCCACGGCGACGACGTGAACGCCGTCGCTTTCAGCCGTTCGGGGGACACCGTGTTCAGTGCGAGCGGTGACGGCACGGTGAAGTCGTGGGATCCGGTAAGCCGCAAGGTGATCAACACGCTGTCGGGTCATACCGATTACGTGCTCGCCGTCGCCGCCGGGCCCGGGGAGCAGCTCGCCACCGGCGGGTTCGACCAGTCGGTGGTGCTGTGGGACCCCGGCCGGGCCGCGCTGGCCATCCGGCCGTTCAGCGAGGCGTGGCAGTCGGCCTTCTCGCCGGACGGCCGGCTGCTGGCGTCGGCGCAGGCGGACCACACCGTACGGGTCTGGGAGCCCGGACGGCGCCGGCTGCTCACCACCCTGACCGGTTCCGGGGGTTCGGTGTTCGCCGTCGCTTTCTCACCGGACGGGCGTCTGATCGCCGCCGCGGGGGCCGACCGTACGGTCAGGACCTGGGAGGCGGCGAACGGGAAGGCGGCCGCGGTGCTGACCGGTCACGGCGGCTCGGTCTTCGCGGTGGCGTTCTCCCCGGACGGCCGGACGCTCGCCTCGGCCGGCGCGGACCACACCGTCGTCCTGTGGGACGTGGGCACGGGGCGGCGGGAGGCGACCCTCGACGCCCATCAGGACTTCGTCAATGCCGTGGCGTTCAGCCCGGACGGCCGGACGCTCGCCTCCGGGAGCGACGACCTGACGGTACGTCTGTGGGACGTGACGGACGTACGGGCCGCGGGGCGGGCGCCGCGGGCGGTACTGCGCGGCCACACCGGCTCGGTCCGCGGAGTGGCGTTCTCCCCGGACGGACGGATCCTCGCCAGCGGCGGCAACGACGGTACGGTGCGGTTGTGGGACACCGCCCGGCTCGCCTCGGCCGGTACCCTCGCCGGGCACAGCGGTTCGGTACGGGCGGTTGCGTTCAGCCCCGACGGCAAGGTGCTGGCGAGCAGCGGCAGTGACCAGAGCGTGAAGCTCTGGGATCCGCGCCGCGCGCAGCAGACCGCTACCCTCAACGGCCATACGGGTGCCGTCTGGGGCGTCACCTTCGACCCGGCGCGGCCGGGCACGCTGGCGAGCAGCAGCAACGACGGCACCGTACGGCTGTGGGACACCGACGCCGCCGGGCGCACCGCCCGGCTGTGCCGCCTCCTGGGGGACACCGGCCCCGGGCGCTGGGCCGCGCTGCTGCCCGGTCTGCCCTACCGGAGCGTGTGTCCGGCGGCTGCCGGCTGAACTGCGGGAAGGGCCCGTTTCCCGGGGCGTTTCCCGTTTCCCAACGGCACGGGCGACGCGTGGCGTCTCGACAGCGGCGCCCCGCGCGGCCCAGTCTCGAACCACCGCAGCCGGTGGCCGTGTTCCGACCGGAACCGCCGTCACCGGCCGGCCTTGCGGGACTTGCGGCCGGCGGCGCGGAAGCGGGGCGGCCGCGGAGCACGAAGGGGGAGACCCCGTCGTGGGCCACGGAGCCGGCGGGAACAACGGGGAGAACGGGGAACCAGGCATGCGCACCATCCTTGACAGAACGAGGCGCGCCCTCGCGGCGGCCGGCCTCCTGGCACTCTGCGCCGTGGGCGCCACGGCCCAACCGGCGGGCGCCGCCCCGCCGTCGCGGGCCGCGGCAGCCGCCGACGGCGGCTGCGACGTCCTCGCGCCGGGCGGGTCCGGCGCCGCGCAGGCCGCGGTCCGGGCCGCCTGCTCGCAGATCGGCGTCTGGTACACGTGGGGAGGCGGCCACGGGCCGCAGCCGGGCCCCACCTACGGGCAGGTGGATCCTTCCGATCCGGCCAGCCAGCACGACCCGGAACGAAGGGGGTTCGACTGCTCGGGCCTCGTCCGGTACGCCTACGCACAGGCCACCGGTCAGGACGTCCTGGCCGGCACGGCCAACGCCCAGTACCACTCGTCCCGGGTCACGGCGCGGTTCGGCGCGTCCCAGGGCACCGGACCGCTGCTGCCGGGTGACCTGCTGGCCTGGGGCGGGGACAACAGCATCCACCACATCGCCGTCTACCTCGGCGCGGGAAAGATGGTCGAGGCCCGGCAGTCCGGCACCCACGTGATGGTCAGCGACGTCCGGCTCGGCGGCGACTACAACGGGGCCGTACGCATCGGTGCCGAACCCGGACAGGGCGGCACCTTCTCCACCTGGGGCACGGACGTGTGGACGCACGCCGAACCGTCCACGACCAGCGCGCGGGTCCACAAGTTCGACGGCCCGACGCGGGTGCGGATCGGTTGCCAGAAGCACGCCCAGCCCGTGGACGCCGAGGGCTACCACAACGACGCCTGGTCCTACCTGCCCGACTACCAGGCCTGGATCACCAACATCTACGTCCAGGGTCCCGCCTGGCTGGACGGCGTCCCCACCTGCCCCTGACACGTCTTCACCCACACCGACAACAACGGATTTCGAGGAGTACACCGTGAACGTACGCAAGAAGATCGCCCTGCTGACCGGTGCGGCCGCCCTCACGGCCGCCCTGACCGCCACCGGACTGCCCGCGGCGAGCGCCGCGCCCGCCGCCCCCGCCAAGCCCGCCGCCGACTGCGGCGTCCACTCGGACGGCCGGCTCTACTGCGGCAACAAGGTCGGCGCCAAGGGGTACGCGGACCGCTCGTACCGCTCCGCCACCCGCGGCACGCTCACCACCGGTTACAACTGGTTCGTGTGCTGGGGCCACGGCGACCCGCACCAGGGGCAGAACGACATCTGGTACTGGACCCAGCTGGACAACGGCGCCTGGGGCAACGTCCCCGCCGTCGACCTCTACACGAACAACGACCCGGCCTACGGCCTGCGCCAGTGCTGAGCCGCGCCTGAGCCGGACAGCGCGGTGGGGCCCCCTCCCGGTCGGGAGGGGGCCCCATTCGTGTGCGCGTGTGCGGCGGTGCGCTACCAGCGGTACCAGCGTCCGCCACCGCCCGCGGGACGGGCGACGAAGCCGATGAGCCACAGCACCAGGACCGCGATCGCGACCCACCACAGCACCTTCACCGCGAAGCCCGCGCCGAACAGGATGAGAGCGAGCAGAAGGACGAGAAGCAGGGGAACCATAGTTATCAACCTCCGAAGTGGCGACTGCCCCGGTCGGCCCTCCCCATGCGCGCGAACCGCCCGGTTCTTCACGGCGGCGGGCCGGCGGCCGGGTCAGCTCGGCGGGTACGCGGCCGCCTTGAGGCAGCGGGCCAGGTGCGCGGTGTTCGCGGCGAGGGTGGCGGTGGTGCCCGCGGTCGCCTCGGGCGTCTTGTCGAGGTCCTGGTAGTCGGTGCCCTGCATCGCCTCGCCGACCCAGTAGGTGACGGCACCGGGCGCCAGACTGAAGCCGACGTCGTTCAGCCCCTGGAAGAGGTCGGCACTGACCTTGTGGGCACCGTCCTCGTTGCCGACCACGCACACGGCCGCGGCCTTGCCGTAGGTGAGCGGGCGGCCCTGGTCGTCCGTCTCGGACAGTTCCGCGTCCAGGCGCTCCAGGACGCGCTGGGCGACGCTGGAGGGATGGCCCAGCCAGATCGGTGTGGAGATGACGAGGATGTCGCTGGCGAGGACGGTCTCGCGGATCCCGGGCCAGGCGTCTCCGTCGCCCATGTCGGTCCGCACTCCCGGCTTGACGTCGTGGTCGGCGATCCGGATCACCTTGCCGGTCACGCCGTGTCCGGCCAAGGCCTCCATCGTCTGCTCGGCCAGCAGGTGGGAGCTGGAGCGGTCCGGCGAAGGAGAAAGGCTGCAGACCAGCGCGACGGCGCGCAGCGGGGTCGTGGAGGAGACGGTGGTTCGGTTCGGTGTCGTTTCCATACCCGGGCACGTGCCCTCCCGCCGCGGTTTCTACCGGGCCGTCGTGCCTTTCCCGAGGGCCGGAAGGTACCCCCTGGACCACACGCTCGGTCACGGAAAAGGTGCGCTCCGTAGCGGACCGTGGCAGCGTCGTCGGCGGAGGCCGATGGGGCCCTCCGCACGAGAGCAAGGAGTGTGAACCGTCATGGGCGGTATGCGGGACAAGAACCAGCCGGGCAAGGGCCGCGAGGAGCAGGAGCACCAGCGGCAGCAGAAGCCCGGCCAGGACCCCGGCTCCATGCGGCCCGGTGGCCGCCAGCGCAAGCCGGGTGAGGTGTCGCACGACCGCGCCCTCGACGACGACACGATGCGCGACGACACGATGCGCGACGACGACATGGACATGCCCCGCGGCGAGCGCTGAACCTGCGGCTCGGCATTCAGGGCTCCGGCCGGTGGCGGACCACCGGCCGGAGTTCGCCGCGCCCGGCGACCGGCGGCGGCGGGGAGCGGCGGCCGGGCCATGCGGCCGGTTCCCGCGGGTAGGCGCACCAGCGGGGACCGCGCGCGTGGCGGAAGGAGGCTCGACATGGCCCGGGTTTCGGTGGAAGGGGCGGAAGTCGTCGTGCGGCTGTCCTTGCGCGAGCGGCTGGCCGTCCGCCGCCGACGGGACGTCCGGGTCCCGCTGGCGGCGGTGCACGAGGTCGCGGTGGAGTCCAGCTGGTGGCGCGTGCTGCGCGGCGTACCGGACCGGGGCAGCTGGCACCCCGGGCGCTGTACGGGGATCCGGCGCTCGCCGGAGGGCGCGGACTTCGTCTCCGTGCGGGCCGACGACTCCGTGCTGCGACTGGAGCTCGGCGGCGACGCGGCGTTCCGCCGGATCGCGGTGAGCGTTCCCGACGCGGAGGAAACCGCGCGGACGCTGCGCTCCCTGATCTGCGCGGCTCCGCCGCCGGACGGCGCGCAGGAGGGGGACGAGGCGAACGGGGGACGCCCTGAGCAGCCGCCGCACCGGCCGCTGCTGCAACACGAGGGCGGCACGGTGGACGATCACGGCCGGGCGCCCGGGGCTCCTTCGCGGACCGGGACGGGCGCGCAGCCGAAGGCCGACGACGAGCGGGTGCGCAGGGCCAACGAGCGCGACGGCGGGTCCTGAGCCGCCGCCGTGGCCGGGGGCAGGTCAGGGGCCGGCCAGGATCTGTGGCGACAGGGTTTTGATCATCGTGTTGGCCCAGCGGACCTGCCGCAGCGTCTGGGGATGGCAGGAGGACGCTAGTGCCAGGAGGCGGGCGTCGCGGGTGGCCCGCGCCGTCTGCGCCAGCATCTCCCAGTGCAGCGAGTTCTCGGCGGCGGCCAGGTAGAGGTCCTTGAGGTCGTGCAGCAGGAGCAGACCGGGGTCGGGGCGCCGCCCGAGGGCCTCCGCCGCCTTCTCCCGCAACCCGCCGAGGCGGCTGCCCGGGTCCGGGTGGCGGGGCGGCCCGTCGAGGTCCAGCCCGTAGTGCCGGCCCGTCTCGGCCAGGCGGGCGGCGTGTTCGCGGGACCACCGGGCGAGGTCGAGGGCGACGTGGTGCACCTCGTGTTCGGTGCGGTGCCGCTCGGCCGCAGCCAGCAGTTCCCGCTCCAGGTGCCGTTCACCGTGGTGCAGCGTGCGCAGCGTCAGAGTGATGCCGTTCATGACCGGGCCGCCTCGCCGGATGTGCCGTCATGTGGGAAACCGTCCGTGCTCTGGGTGGCGTGGGCCTCGGGGCCGCCCGTGGTCGGGCGGATCCCGCCGCGGCCGGCCGGGGCGGACGCGGTGGTGGTCGGGGCGGGTGCCGGCGTTCCGTCGCCGCGCCGGACCAGGGTGAGGCGGGCGGCGGCGGTCTTGAAGAGCGGCTGCTTGGACACGGGGTCCCAGTCGGTGACGGTGGTTTCGTTCGCCGCTCTGCCCGGTCCGTCCCCGGACGGCCCGTAGCCCTCGGCGGTGTCCCAATAGCCGTAGTGGAACGGGACGAAGAGCAGGCCCTCGCGGATCGCGGTGATCCGCAGCGTGCCGCGCAGGGAGCCGCGGGGCGTGCCGACGTCCACCAGGTCGCCTTCGGCGAGCCCCCGGGCGGCCGCGTCGGCGGCGGACAGTTCCACCCACACCTCGGGCGCCGCCGCGTTCAGCTGCGGCACCCGGCCGGTCTTGGTGCGGGTGTGGAAGTGGTAGAGGGTCCGGCCCGTGGTGAGCTGGAGCGGGTACTCCTCGGAGGGCTCCTCGTGGGCGCCCTGGTACTCGGCGGCCTTGATGACGGCCTTGCCGTCCGGGTTGAGGGAGCGGTACTCCACCGCTTCCACGGAGGCTCCGGTGACGAGGTCCTTGCCGAAGCTCTCGCACACGTCCGGGTGGGCCCAGGTGATGCCGTCGGCGTAGAGGCGCTCGGTGCCCTCGGGGTGGTCCCGGTCGCACGGCCACTGGATGCCGCCGGCGCCGCGCAGCTTGTCGTAGGTGAGGCCGGTGTAGTCGCAGGGCCGTCCGGCGCTGCACCGCTTCCAGGCCTCGAACGCCTCCTCCGGGCCGTCCCAGCCGACGAGCGGGCCGCCGTCCTTGTCACGGAAGTCCATGCGGCGCGCGTAGTCGAGGAGGATCGCGAGGTCGGGGCGGGCGTCCCCGGGAGGCTCGACGGCCTTCTCGCTGAGGTGGACGGTGCGGTCCGCGTTGGTGAACGTACCGGTCTTCTCCCCCCAGGTGGCGGCGGGCAGGACCACGTCGGCCAGTTGCGCGGTCTCGGTGAGGAACAGGTCCTGTACGACGGTGAACAGCCGGTCCTGCGCCAGGACGGAACGGATCCGGCCTAGTTCGGGCAGCGAGACCGCCGGATTGGTGCCGCTGATCCACAGCATCCGGATGGACCCCTGCTCGGCGTAGCGGAACATCTGCATGGCGTGCGTGGGGGGCGCGTAGTGCGGGATCGTTGACGGTTCGACGTTCCACACGCGGGCCAGGTCCGCGACGTGCTGGTCGTTCTGCCAGTTCCTGAATCCCGGCAGGTCTCCGTTGGCCCCGCATTCGCGGGTGTTCTCCGCCGTGGGCTGCCCGTTCATCTGGAGCACTCCCGCGCCGGGCCGGCCGAGCATGCCGCGCACCAGGTGCAGGTTGTTGACCTGTACGGCGGCGGCCGTGGCCTGGTGGGACTGGTAGACCCCCTGGAGGACGGTGGACAGCAGCCGCTCGGCGGAGCCGAGCAGCTCGGCCGCCCCGGCGATGGCCGTCGCGGGGACGTCACAGATCGCGGAGGCCCAGCGGGGGGTACAGGAGTCGACGCGCTCGCGGAGTTCGTCGAAGCCGACCGTGTGCGCCTCGACGAACCCGCGGTCGACGCGACCGGTACGGATGATCTCGTGCAGCAGGGCGTTGAGCAGGGCGACGTTCGTCCCGGGGCGCGGCGCGAGGTGGACGTCCGCCCTGCGGGCCACCGGGGTGGGGCGGGGATCGACGCAGACAAGGCGGGGCGGGTCGGCTCCGTCGAGCCGGTCCAGTACGCGCATCCACAGGACGGGCTGGGTCTCGGCCATGTTGTGGCCGAAGAGCGCGAGGGTGTCCGCGTGGTCCACGTCCGCGTAGGAGCCGGGCTGGCCGTCACAGCCGAAGGACTCCTTCAAGGCCTCCGCCGCGGTGGCGGTGCACAGCCGGGTGTTGCCGTCGAGGTGGTTGGTCCCGATGCCCGCGCGCGCCAGTACCGCGAGGGTGTAGTACTCCTCCAGGAACAGCTGGCCGCTGGTGTAGAAGCCGATGGAGCCGGGGCCGCGCCGGTCCAGGAGTTCCTTCGAGCGGGCCACGATCCGCCCCATCGCGGTGTCCCAGTCGCAGGCGACGAGGCGGCCGCCGTCGCGGACGAGAGGGGTCGTCAGGCGGTCCGCGGAGGCGTTGGCCTGCCAGCCGAACAGGTCCTTGGGGCCGAGGCGGCCCCGGTTCACCCGGTCCCCCGCGCGCCCGCGGACGCCCACGATGCGCCCGTCGCGGACCGCGATGTCCATGGCGTCCCCGTCGGAATGCAGGAGGGACGCCGTCTGGACCCAGCGCTCGACGTCCTCGACCGCGGTCCCGGCGGCGAGGTGCATGTCGGTCCGTACGGGCCAAGCCGCCCCCCGCGCGTAGGGCGTACGGCCGCCCCACGGGTCCGCGATCCGGTCCACCGACGCTTCCATGGCCCACCTCCGCCGCTCTCCGGTCCCTCCACCGGCGCCTACCCGGGTGCGTGGCGTCCAAGCGGGGGGACCCGCCAGCCGTACCGGCGGCGGGGGCCGGCGGTGGCGGCGGCCCGGACGCCGGGGCACCCCGCCCCATGGGGCAGGATGGAAGCTCCCGTTCCCGAGGTGTCCGATCGCCCGAACGGCGGCCTCCGCACGACGAACTGACAGGTGACAAGGTGACGAAACACCCCATACGACGGCCCGCGGCGGCCGTCGCCACTCCCCCGGTCCGGCGCGGAACGGAGGGCCCGCGTTGAACCGGGACCTCGTCCTCCACGACTGGCTCGTGGCCGCCATCGCGCTGGCCGCCGGAGGCGTGGCCGCCCTCCTGCTGCGCGGCCTGCTGCGCTGGCTGGCCCGGCACGCCCTGCGGACCCGGTGGAGCGGCGACGACCTCATCGTCGACGCGCTGCGTACGCTCGCGCCGGGAGCGGCCGTCATCGCGGGCGCCGCGGTGGCCGCGGGGACGCTGCCCCTCACGAGCCGGATCGCGGGGATCGTGAACCAGTCCCTGACCGCGCTGCTGATCCTGTTCGCCACCTTCAGCGCGGCCCGGGTCATCGCCGGGCTGGTCCAGTCCGTGGCGCAGTCACGGACCGGTGTGGCGGGCTCGGCGACCATCTTCGTCAACATCACCCGCATCGTGGTGCTCACCATGGGCGTGCTCGTCGCGCTGGAGACCCTGGGCGTCTCCATCGCGCCACTGCTCACCGCACTCGGCGTGGGCGGCCTGGCGGTGGCGCTCGCCCTCCAGGACACCCTGGCCAACCTCTTCGCCGGCGTGCACATACTGGCGTCGAAGACGGTGCAGCCCGGTGACTACATCCGCCTCAGCAGTGGTGAGGAGGGATACGTCGTCGACATCAACTGGCGCAACACCGTGGTCCGCAACCTGTCGAACAATCTGGTCATCATCCCGAACGGCCGGCTGGCCCGGACGAACATGACCAACTACACGCAGCCCGAACAGCAGTTGTCGCTGCTCGTACAGGTGGGCGTGGGGTACGAGAGCGACCTGGAGCACGTCGAGCGCGTGACCCTGGAGGTGGTCGACACCGTGATGGCCGACATCAACGGCGCCGTGCCGGGACACGAAGGCGCGGTCCGCTTCCACACGTTCGCCGATTCGCGGATCAACTTCACGGCGATCCTCGGTGTCGGCGAGTTCAGCGACCAGTACCGGATCAAGCACGAGTTCATCAAGCGGCTGCACCAGCGGTTCCGGGAGGAGGGCATCTCGATCCCGGCCCCGACGCGCACCGTCGCGCTGCAACGGGAGGACGCGCCGCCGGTGCTGCTCCCGCACCAGCGCGAGGCCGGCCGGACGCCGGTTCGCTGAGCGGGCTGTCCGGAGAGGCCCTGGCCGGGCCCGGGCCCGGCTGTGTAATGTCACATCGCATGTTGCTCTTACGGCGCGCGGCGGCTGCCGCGTCCATCCTCTGCGCCCTCCTCCCGATCGCCGTCGCCGCCCCCGCGCAGGCGGCCGGCGGCGCCGCCTGCGGCACCGTCCTCAGCGTCCCCCCGGATGCCGAGCAAGCGCGGCTCGCGGACCCCCGTACCGCCGCCCTCATCGAGGGCGGCGGCTTCGGGGACTTCGTCCGGCGCTTCCCCGCCGCGCTGTGCGGGGTGCGCGGCCCGGCCGAAGCCGGCCGGCTGCTCGACAGCTGGGGCGGGGCGCTCTGGCAGTCCGCCGTGCGGCGGGCCCGGGACCGGCGGCCCGGGGGAGACCTGCCGGCCGGCGACGACCGGCCGCTGTACTGGACCCGGCTGGCGATGACCGCCCAGCTGGCGCGCTGGGAACCGGGGTTCGCCGTGGACCGCGCCGCGCTGCGCAGCCGGTTCGAGGACGCCTCGCGCGGCCTCACGGACAACGCGTTCCGGGCCACCCCCGGCGTCCGGCGCGTGTTCATCAGCGGTTTCGACCCGTTCGGGCTCGACACCGAGCTGCGCCGCGCGAACCCGTCCGGCTCCGCCGCCCTCCAGCTGAGCGGCCGGCGCATCACCCTCGCCGACGGGAGCCCCGCCGAGGTCCGCGCCGTCGTCCTGCCCGTGCGCTACGCCGACTTCGACGCCGGGATCGTGGAGCGGGCCTTCGCCCCCCGGCTGGCCGGGGGCGCCGCCCCGGCCGACGTCATCACCACCGTCAGCCAGGGCTACCCCGGCATCTTCACCCTCGAGGCGTGGGCCGGCCGGGCCCGCTCGGCGGACCCGTACCCCGACAACACCGGCGCCCTCTCGGGCGGCACCCGCGAGCACCCCGTGACCGCCCCGGGTCTCGGCCCGGGCGCCGAGTTCATCGCCACCACGCTGCCGGCCGGCGCGGTGACCGCGGCCGTCCAGGCGCCGTACCCGGTCCTGCTCAACACGGAGGTCACCGAGATCCCGGCGGGCGCCGCGGCCCCGGTGGACCGGCCCGACGGCCCCACCCCCGGCTCCCGGGCGGTGGCGGGCGGCGGGGGCGGCTACCTCTCCAACGAGGTGGCCTACCGTTCCAACCGGCTGCGCGGCGAACTCGCCCCGGCGCTGCCGGGCGGCCACCTGCACACCCCCGTCCTGACCGGGCTGCCGGCCGATCCGCAGCTGCTGACCGGCCCGGAGTTCGAGCGCAACGAGCGGGCGATCACCTCGGAGGTCCGCTCGGTCCTGGAGCACGCGGCCGCGCCGGCGTCACGCTGAACCGCGGCGGCCACGTCAGGGGCGGGCCGTACGGTCCGACGCGTACGCCCGCCCGTCAGCGCCGGAGAACAGCGACGCGGCGGGTGCTCCCCCGCTGAGCCGTCCGGCCTGGTTAACGTCTTCCCCATGAACACGTCGCGGCAGCCCTTCGAGATCCTGCTGGTTCCCACCAACGCCGAGAACCCGGGTGAAGCCTCCCCGGCCGGTGAACCCGTGCGCATCGCCGTCGTCCGGGCGACGGGCGAGACGGGCGCCTCGGGGTACCCGCGGTACGCGGGGGACGGCATGGAGGCGGACATCGATCCCGCCAGCGGCGTGGTGGAGGCCCTGCTCGTCGACGGCGCCGAACTGGATTACGGGCTCACCGCCGTGGCCAGGCCCCGCGCCTGACCACGGCCTCCCCGCACGGCGCGTCAACGCCCGGGCCGGCGCCGTATCCCGGGAGGAGGGAATCGGCCGGGCTGCCGGCCGGCTCGGCGTGCCACGCCCGGGGGCGCGGCCCGCCGGTGTTAGACAGGCAGGCCATGCCACCCGGCGTGGCGGCTCGGGCGGAGGAACGGGGCGGATGAACGATTCGACGGCAGGCACCCGGAACGTGCCGGACGCGGCCGCCGAGGCGCTCGCGGTGAAGACCTTGACCGACCGGGCGACCGGCGTGCTCATGGCGCTCGTCCCCTGCGACGCGCAGACGGCCGGCCGGCTCCTGACGGACGCCGGCCGGACCGCCCGCAGCGAGCCCCGGCAGACGGCCGAGGCCGTCGTCGCCCTCGTCAGCGGACGCGATCTGCCCGCCGGGCTGCGAGAGGCCCTGCGCGCCGCCATCCGTGGCGCCCGCACCACGACCGCCCCGTCCGGGCCGGGCCGCCCGGCCGCGCCGCGCCCCGATCCGCGCCGGGTGCGGGAACACCTGGGCCGGCTGCGCGACCTGCGCCGGCGCACCCTGGAGGCTCCCACCGACCCGGTGCTGCGCGGCCGGTTGGAGAGCGCCGCCGACGCCCTGTGCCTGCTCATGGGGCACCAGACCCCCCACGGGGCGCTGCGGGCCGCCGAGGTGCTCATCGCCGCCGGGCGGATGCGCGGCGGACCGGCCGTGACGCGCCGCCGGCAGTACCTCGCCGACCCGGCGTGGGCGGCGGTCGAGGCGCTCCTCCCCCCGGCCGTCCGGTTCGGGCACGCGCCGCGCCGCCTCGTCGAGGCGATGCTCTGGAAGGTCTCGACGGAGGCCTCCTGGACGGACCTCCCGGCGCACTACGGCCCCTGGCACACGGTGGCCGAACGGTTCCGCATCTGGTGCGCCGACGGCACCTGGGACCGGGTGACGGCGGCCGCCGGTCTCACCCACGGCGCCGCGGAGGACGACGGCCTGGACGACTGGACCACCCCCTGGCACCCCGCCCCCGCCGAGGACCGCTGACCGGGATCACCCCGCGGCCCCGAAATCGGGCAGGACGAGGCTGCCGTCGTCGGCGAGGGTGAACCCCGGGTTGTGGGCGATCTCCCAGGGGTGGCCGTCGGGGTCGGTGAAGGTGCCCGCGTAGCCGCCGTAGAAGGTGGTCGCCGGCGCGCTGGTGACGGTGGCTCCGGCGGTCCCCGCCGCCGCCACCAGCGCGTCGACCTCCTCGCGGTCGCGCACGTTGTGGGCGAGGACGATCCCGCCGAAGCCCGTGGGGCCGCTGTCCTCGATCCCGGAGTCCAGCGCCAGCTCCGCGCGGCTCCACAGGACCAGGGCCAGGCCGCCCGCCTGGAAGAAGACGGTCCCCTCGGTCTCCTGACCGCGCCAGCCGAGGCTCTCGTAGAACGCCCGGGAGCGGGCCAGGTCCGTGACGCCCAGGGTGATCAGGCTGATGCGCTGTTCCATGGCCGGAAGCTACCACCGCCTCCGCGGGCGGCGGCGCCCTTGCTCCGTGCGGGTTGTCTTGCGCGCTCGTTCGGCGGCACCACCCGAGCGGGTGATCATCATCAAGGCGGCCAATCGTTTTGATGGCGTGATCGGGCGGTGGGCGATCCGGGAAGGCTGCGTGGCGATGACATCGGCACACGGGGCAGGACGAAGCAGGTTGTGGGGCGCGCTCGCCGCGGTTGCCGGGGCCGCCCTGGTGGTGGCCGCGGCGCCGGGCCGGCCGCCGGCATCCGACGCCTCGCGGCTCGCCGCCGACGGCGCGGAGGCGGCCGTCACCCTGCTGGTCAGCAGGGCGCTCGACGACGGCCGCGGCAGTGTCGCCGTGCGGTGCGCGGTGGAGCAGGCCTTCCAGGCCGGACTGTGCGACGGCTGGCGGCAGCAGCGGGTGCTGGCGACGGCCTGGGGCGCCGGGTCGGTCCTGGGCGGGCCGGCCGGTTCGGCCGGTCCGGCACCCACGGTGGCGCTGCCCACGGACGCCGACGGGCCGCTCGACATCGCGCTCGTCGAACCCGGGCGGCTCACCGACGTCACGGTGCACGACCGGCACGGACGCTATGTGGGCGGCGCGCTGGACTCCGGGAACCGGCGCTGGTCCACCACCGAACCGCTGCGCGCCGGGGAGGAGTACACGGTGCGGGTCGGCGCCCAGGACGCGGCGGGCACACCGGTCGGCGTGACGATGGCGTTCCGGACGGCGCCGCCCACGGACGACGGGCGGCTCACGGTGGAGTTCGGGCCGAAGGAGGGTACGTACGGCGCGGGCCAGATCGTGACGGCCTCCCTCAGCCACCCGGTCCCGGCCACCGACCGGACGGCCCGGGCCCGGCTGGAGCAGGCGCTCCAGGTGACCTCGGAGCCGGCGGTGGAGGGCGGGTGGCACTGGGTCGACGATTCGACGCTGCACTACCGGCCGCGCACGTACTGGCCGGCCCACGCGGTGGTGCACGTACGCAGCGGTCTGGACGGGGTCGAGGTCCTCGAGCACACCTACGGCGGCTCCTCGGACGGCCTCGACCTCAGCATCGGGGACCGCATCGAGGCGGTCACCGACTCCGCCGCGCACGAGATGACCGTACGCCGCAACGGGCGGGTCATCCGGACGATCCCGGTCACCACCGGCAAGGCCGGGTTCCGCACCCGCTCCGGCGTCAAGGTGGTGCTGGGCAAGGAGTTGGAGGTCCGGATGCGCGGGGACTCCGTGGGCATCCAGCGCGGCACGAGCGAGTTCTACGACATGCCGGTCCGCTATGCCACGCGGGTGACGTGGAGCGGAGAGTACGTGCACGCCGCACCGTGGTCGGTCGAGGCGCAGGGCGAGGACAACGTCAGCCACGGCTGCACCGGCATGAGCACGGCGGATGCCGCCTGGTTCTTCGCGACGGTGCGCGAGGGGGACGTCGTGGAGGTGGTGAACAGCGGCGGCGAGAGGATGGCGCCGTTCGGGAACGGCTACGGCGACTGGAACCTGGACTGGCGGGCCTGGCAGGCGGGCAGCGCCCTCGCTGCCGCCCGTGAAGCCTCCTCCGTACCGCCCACGGCGGTCCACGCCTCTTCGCGGCTGCGGCCCCTCACCTGACGGGGCCGGTGGTCTCACCGCTTGTGACGGCGGGAATTCGGCTGGTAATAAATAGATGAATCGCTGACTGAATTACCGTCAACAAGCCTTTGGCTCATATCTCGATTACATAACGAGATGCCGATAAAAGGCCTGGACCAATGCCCATCGACGCGCGTAACTTCCTTGTAGAGCAAGGAATATGAGGGTTCATCAAATACGGCCACATAGGTAACGGTCAGATATCACGGACCCCTTTCCCGTTTGTCCGAATTCTCCGGGCGACCCGTCTGGCAGGCTTCCGCGCACCCACTCTTCCGACCAACGAGTTGAGGTGCGCATGACCAGACATCGCAGACGACCCGAACACCGGCGCAAACCCCGGCGGTTCATACTCATCACCGCCGCCATGGCCACGGCGGCGGTGATAGCGGGGGGACTCGCCTACTCCGGACTGGCCGACGGCGCCCAGGCGGCCCAGCCAGCACAGGCCGAAGCACTCCCCCAGACGTTCGCCCCGGCCGCCGCACCGGCCAGGGACCAGGAGCCGGCGCCCCTGTCGGCCGCGCCCGCGAACGAGAACACCCGCGGCATGATCTACGACGGCCTCAAGGCCGCGCCCAAGGGCGACCGTTGCGTCGGCGTCTACCGCACCGAAGCGGGGCAGTGCACCCACGGCCCCGACGCGCCGCCCAAGGGCGTCGACATCAAGGCCGAGATACCCCCGGCGGTCAAGACGACGGCGGCCGCGGCCGATCCGGCCCACCCCGAGGCCGCCGCCCCCGCGAGCACCGAAGGCGACGGGCGTCCTCAGGACGCGCCCGCCGCCGACGCGCGCACCGCCAAGGCGGCCGCCGCCCCCGCGCCCGCGCCGTCGTCCGGCGGCCAGGCCGTCGCCACCGGTCCCGCGGGCCAGACCGTCCAGTGCGACGGCGACGGCAGCACCGGCAACCGCGTCCAGGTGGTCTACGTACACGGCCCCGACCGCGACCGGTACTCCGAGTACGTCGCCTCGTTCCGCAAGTGGGCGGCCGACGCGGACCTGATCTACTCGACGAGCGCCCAGGAGACCGGTGGCGTCCGGCACATCCGCTACGTCACGGCCGCCGACTGCACCCCGACGGTGCTGAACATCGAACTCCCCGCGTCCGCCCTCTCGGAGTTCAGCGCGACCAACAACGCGCTCGCCGGCAAGGGACTCGACCGCCGCGACCGCAAGTACATGATCTTCGCCGAGACCCAGGTCTACTGCGGCATCGGCACGTTCAACGGCGACGAGCGGCACGGCCAGGACAACCTGAGCAACTTCGGCCCGTCCTACGGCCGGACGGACTCCGGCTGCTGGGGCGGCCACACCGCGGCGCACGAACTCGGCCACAACCTGGGGGCGGTCAACAACAGCGCCCCGAACACCAGCCGCGGCGCGCACTGCACGGACGAGTACGACGTCATGTGCTACTCGGACACCCCGTACTACCCGCAGATGCGCTACGTGTGCTCCAACCAGGCCGCCGAGAACATCCTCGACTGCAACCACGACGACTACTTCCACACCAACCCCAAGCCGGGCAGCTACCTCGCCACGCACTGGAACATCGCCGACAACCAGTTCCTGATGCGCACGGGCGGCGGGGGCGGGACCGACCCGAACCCGGGCCCGAAGCCGACGCCCACGCCCAGCCCCAAGCCGACCAAGAGCCCGACCGGCGGTCCGGCGGTGACGGCGGGACAGCTCAAGGCCGACTCGGTCGTCGTCAGCTGGCCCAAGGTCGAGGGCGCGGCCTGGTACCAGGTACTGCTGAACGGCAAGCACCTGACCTGGACGCAGTCCCAGGTCCTGCGCATCTACAACCTCCAGCCCGGTACGGACTACAAGGTCGCCGTGTCGGTCCGCGACGGCGCCGGCCGGGACAGCGGCCCCGGCCGCACCACGTCCTTCCGTACGGTGGGCGCCGGCGGCGGCGCCACCACCCCCGGTGCCCGCTACACGCTCGGCAACGGCAGCACCGGCATGGCCGCCGAGCTGTGGGGCGGCCGGACCGCCGACGGCACGGTCCTCGTCGGGGCGCGGGCCAACGGCTACGCGCCGCAGCAGTGGTACTTCGACGACGCGGGCGGCGGGCTCGTACGGATCCGCTCCGCGGCCTCCGGCAAGTGCCTCCAGGCCGGCAGCGCACCGGCCGCCGGAGTCTGGGTCGCACAGCAGCCGTGCGGCAGCAACTCCGCCCAGAACTGGCGGGTTTCCTCGCGCGGGGGCGCGGTGACCGTCGCGGACGCGTCCGGCGGCTACGCCCTGACCGTGAGCAACCGGCCCTACTACGGAAACTGGCTGCTCGACCTCCAGCGTGCCGACGGCCGCGCCACGCAGGTGTGGACGGTCCAGAAGGCCGGCTGACCTGCCGCACCCGACCGGCAGTGGGGGGGGGGGGGCCGGGCCCCCCCCCCCCGCCCCCCCCCCCCCCGGGGCCCCCCCCCCCCCCCCCGGCGCCCCCCCCCCCCGCGGCGCCGCCCCCCCCCCCGCCCCGG
>NZ_JBSGYT010000001.1:92050-107745 GCF_053610645.1 Streptomyces sp. NPDC054883
CTCGCGGACCAGGTGCTTGGTCAGCGAGCGGTACGCGGCGGAGATCTCCTTCTCGCGGCCTTCGAAGGCCGGGAGGAGCTTCTCGGCGGCGATCTCCACTGCACCCCTCCCCCTCTTCTTCTCCACACCCCACCGCAATGGGAGCACCACGACGATGCGACGCAGCCGACACTCCTTCCGGGCCCTGACCGGCACCGGCTTCCTGGCCCTGGCCCTCACTCAGGCGCTGGCGGCGCCCACCGCCGCCCACGCGCACGGCGACACCGTGAAGGTCGTGATCACGGGCCAGCGCGACGGCCACCTCACCACCGACGTCACCTGGGAGAACGACGGGGACGCCGTGGACGAGGCGGTGGCCGCCACGGTGAACGCGACGAGCGCGGACGGCTCCCGGACCGCGGGCCCATGGCGGCTGGTCCGCGATTCCGCGGGCGGTGCGGGATGGAGCACGGCCGAGGTCCTGCCGCCCGGCACCTGGAAGGTCTCCGTCGACGTCGGTTTCCCGGCCCTGGGGCACGGCGAGCGGGAGGTCGCCGTACCGGTGGTCGACCCCCAGCCGTCGCCGACCGGTCCGGCGCCGTCGCCGAGCGGTGCCGCGCCGTCCGGAGTGCGGTCCGGTACGCCGTCGGCCGCCGCCCCTGCCGCAACCACTGCGGTCGCGCCCGCGGCCGACGGGACCGGCTGGTGGTGGACGACGGCCGGGGTGGCGGTGACCGCCCTCGCCGGGACCGCCGTGGGCCTGTGGCTGCGGCGCTCCCGTAGGCGGTAGTCGCGGGATCAGCCCTGGCAGACGCCCCGTTCGTAGTCGACGGTGGCGGTCGCCCTGGAGTACTGCCACTGCGGGGCCAGCAGCTGCGCGTCGAGCTGCCGGGCCGCGGTGGGGCTCTCCACGACGTAACCGAAGTCCTGGAGCCAGGCCGGGTACAGGTTCTTCGACCCGATGTAGAAGGCGGAGCCGTCCACCGAGACCAGCTTGTGGTGCTGGGCGTACGGGTGGCCGTCCGCCCAGGTCGGGTTCTGCGCGCCGCGGAAGGTGGCCAGTTGGAGGGTCGAGCACATCGTGCTCCTGGCCGTGCGCCGGTCCCCCGTCAGCAGGGCGAGCCGGTCGCGGAGCGTGTCGCTGATCTCGGCGAGGGACTTGATCTGCGAGTAGCCGCCGCTGCCCACGGCGCCGCGGTTGGCGGGGTCGCTGACCACGATGCGGACCTTGACCCCGGCGGCCATCTTGGCGGCGAGGGCGTCGTAGACGCGGATGTCGTAGCGGGGCAGCGGCGGGCAGGTCGCGTTGAGGTCCTGCTGGGACATCTCGATGTGCCGGTCCGCACTGGAGATGAGGGTCCGCAGGGCGCTCTCCTCGGGGTTGACCGTGTCGTAGTCGCGGTCGGCGTTGGTGTTGTCGTGGAGGCCGACGCCGCACTTGGTGTCCGCGGCGGTGGGCAGCGCCGGCCGGAACGCGGAGGCCGGGTCGTTGCGCTCGATGCCGACGCCGAGTCCACCGACGGCGATGACGGGTACCGTGCCGGCCGCCTCCTGCGGGGCGGCCGGGGCCGCGCCCGCGGCGAGCGCGGGCATGCAGGGCGCGCCGTTGGAGGAAACGAACCAGACGCTGCCGAAGTTGCCCTTGTTCCGGCAGGTCCAGGACCACAGCTCGTCCAGGTAGCGGCCCGCGGACGCGGCCGCGGGGCCTTCCAGCGCGATGTCGACGTCGGCCACCGGGTGGGCGGTCTCCAGGTAGTCGCCCTTCCAGCTGTTGATGCCGCCGCTGATCACCGACCGGCCGTCGACCACGAGGATCTTGGAGTGGTTCCAGGAGAACGCGGTCTTCGACGTCGTCATGGACGCGACGTTCAGGTCGATGGCGCCGGCGTCGGCGCCCAGTTTGGCGACGAGCTCGTCACGGTACTTCGACGGCAGCACGTTCAGGTGGTAGACCGGTGCGGCCCCCACCAGGATCCGCACCTTGAGCTGGTGGCCGCGTGCCGCAGCTGCCTTGAGGCCGGTGACGAGGGCGTCCTGGAACGCTCCGTCGGGAAAGGGCGCGAGGGTGGAGACGTCCACCGTGCCCGTGGCCCGGGAGACGTTCTCGGTGATCTTGTCCAGCAGCCGCCGGGTGCCCGGCCGGGAGGCGCAGGTGTCGTCGCCCCAGCAGCCAGGGGTCTGCAGCAGCCAGTCGGCGCCGCCCTCGGTGGAGGCGTCGAGGACGTTGCCGGAGGTGCGTTCCCAGACCCGGTGCTCCAGTCCTGGGGACACCTGACGGAGCGTCCCTTCGACGGCGTCGAGGTGCGGGGTCGGTGAACCGGGGTCGGCCGCTGCCGCACCGGCGGGCAGCAGGGCCAGCAGCACGGCGGTGGCGGCGGCCCTGGTGAGCAGGGCGGAGGGACGGCGAACTGAACGGCGGGGCAATGGACTTCCTTGGGGCGAGGGCCGTGAACGAGGGCACCGCCGGCACCGCGAAACGGCTGACGGCTAGATCGACCCGCGGAAGTTACCACCGGGTAGGGGGCGGCCCGGAATCCCCTGTGCCGGATTCGGCCACCCTGTCCGCCGCGGGGAACCAGCCCTCGGCCGGACGGGCGGCCGGGCACGACCGGGCCGAGGGCCCGGATGCCCGGCCGCCACAGCCGGCCGGCGGGGCATCAGCGTTCCGGGCAGGTCTTCCAGGCGAAGTGGTAGACGGTCCGGATGTCACCGTCGGCGGAGTCCATGGCGACGAAGCTGTTGGTCTTCGCCGGATCCGAGGTGCCCGCGCTGACGCGCAGTTCGGTGTTGATGTTGAAATTGCGCTGCACGCCGCACGGCGCCCACACGAGCTGGTCCCAGTCGGTGGAGTCCGTCACCTGCCAGTCGTTGTCGAACGCGCCGTTGAACGTGTGGGTCCTGCTCGCGGTGTCGGGCGATCCCTGGAAGTAGTAGGACGCCTTCTGCGTCGCTCGCGCGCCGCGCTCCAGGTGCGCGTAACCGCGGTAGTCGGCGCTCGCGACGGCGTAGGAGTAGCCCTGCGGGACGTGGACGATCAGGTTGATCTGGCAGTTCTTGCGGAAGTCGGTCGGTTGGGCGCCGACGCCCACCTGCGCCAGGTACTGGCTGTAGGTGACGGTGAAGGCGGTGTGGTCGGGGGCGAGGGCGACCGCCGCGGTACCGAGCGGACAGCCGGAGCCGTTGACGGACGCGACGTCGATCACGATCTTGTCGGGCGGCGGGGTGAAGGGGCTGGGAGCGGCCGGGACCAGCGCTGAGCCGGCGAGGAGCGCGGCGGTCGCACCGCCCACGAATAAGACACCGGGCATGATGCTCCGATCGGTTGTCGGTGGCCTTGCCTGATGTGGGGGACGTCCGGTGCCGCGTGGCGGAGCGGGTTGCGGACCGCTTTGGATAGTAGGGAGCAACTCCCCTGCGCAGTAGGGCGGATACCGGCCGAAGAACCGGCCCGGGTGCGGTGTCCCCGGCGCCGGCTGCCAAGATCGACGGCATGGACAACCGATCCGCTGTCCCGGCGGAGCAGGAGGAAAGCGCATGACGCGGCACACCCACGCCGGTCCGCGGACGGACGGGGCGACCCTTCCCCGGCCCTTCGACGGGGCGTTCGCGGCGGATCCCCACGCCGTGTACCGGCGGCTGCGCGAGCAGGGATCGGTTCACCGGATCGCCCTGCCCGACGGCTCCCCGGTGTGGCTGGTCACCCACGAGGCGGACGTCCGGGAAGGTCTCGCCGACCCCCGGCTGTCCGTCGACAAGCGTCACTCCACCACCGGTTACACGGGGTTCTCCCTGCCCTCCGCGCTCGACCGCAACCTGCTGAACATCGATCCGGAGGATCACCGGCGGCTGCGCCGCCTCGTGTCCCACGGCTTCACCCCCCGACGCGTCGAGCAGCTGCGGGACAGCGTGCAGGCCATCGTGGACGACCTCCTGACGGGGCTGGCGGAGGGGATGGACGCCCGCGGCGAGGCGGATGCCGTCGCCGCTTTCGCCAAGCCGCTACCGCTGCGCCTGATCGGTTCGCTGCTGGGGGTACCGGACGGCGACCAGGACCGGTTCTCGGGCTGGGTCACCGGCATGCTCGCGCCGCGCGGCCGCGCGGAACTCGTGGAGGCGATCGGCCGGATCCACCGGTTCCTGATCGCTCTCGTGGCCGGACGCCGCGCCGCTCCCGGAGACGACATGCTCTCCGACCTGATCGCCGCGCGCGACGAGGGGGACCGGCTCAGCGAGGACGAACTCGTCTCGCTGGCCTTCCTGATCCTGCTGGCCGGCAGCGAGAACGTCCAGCACGTCATCGCCAACGGCCTGCTCACCCTGCTCACCCACCCGGAGCAGCTGGCCGAACTGCGCGAGCGGCCCGCCCTGTTCCCCGCAGCGGTGGAGGAACTCCTGCGCCACGCCCAGCCCATCCAGACGACGATCCGGCGCTTCGCCACCGAGCCCGTCGAGTTCGGCGGCGTCCTGATCCCGGCCGGGGACACGGTGCTGCTCTGCCTGGCGTCGGCCCACCGGGACCCGGCCCGGTACCCCGAGCCCGAGCGCTTCGACATCCACCGGGCGGACCCGGCCCACCTGGCCCTCGGGCAGGGCATGCACTACTGTCTCGGCGCACCGCTCGCCCGGCTCCAGATCACCGTCGCCCTGCGCACCCTGCTCGACCGCTTCCCCGGGCTGCGCACGGCCCGCCCGGCCGGACAGCTCTCCTGGACCACCACGTTCCGCTTCCACGCCCTGCGGGAACTGCCGGTCACGACCGCCCCTTAGGGTGTTCGGGCGTTCTTCGGGCGCACCGCTCAGCGCCGGTTCGGGTCCACCGGGAGTATCCGGGCCATCAGCAGGGCCACGTCGTCATGGTCGCCGGGGCGGCGCAGCGCCCGTAGCAGCAGGTCGCAGGTGTCCTCCAGGGGCCGGTGGGGGCCGGCCAGAAGGCTCAGCAGGAGGTCGAGGCGCTCGTCGAGGGACTGGTCGCGCGTCTCGACGAGCCCGTCGGTGTACAGGACCAGCTGGTCGTCGGGGGCGAGGGCGAGGCGGGTGGTGTGGAAGGGGACGCCACCCACCCCTAGCGGCGCGCCGGTGGGCAGGTCGAGCAGTTCCGGCAGCCGGCCGGGACGCATCAGTACCGGTGGCAGGTGTCCGGCGAGCGAGATGTGGCATTCGGCGCGCAGCGGGTCGTAAACGGCGTAGGCGCAGGTGGTGATGGTGTGTTCCATGCCGGCGGCGGCCTGGTCGAGGTACTGCAGGACCAGGGCGGGGTCGAGGTCGAGCTGGGTCAGGGTCCGGGTGGCGGTGCGCAGCTGTCCCATGGTGGCGGCGGCCGCGATGCCGCTGCCCATGACGTCCCCGATGACGAGGGCGGTCTTCTCGTCGGCCAGCGGGATGACGTCGAACCAGTCGCCGCCGATCTCGCTGGTGGCCCCGGACGGCTGGTAGCGGTGGGCGATCTCCAGGCCCGGACGGTCCGCCGGCTGGTGCGGGAGCAGGTTGCGCTGGAGGGTGAGGGCGGCGTGCCGCTGGTTCTGGAACAGCCGGGCGTTGTCGACGCAGACGGCCGCGCGCGCGGCCAGCTCGACCGCCAGGGTGACGTCGTCGTCGTCGAACGGGGCGGCCGTACGGGCGCGCATCAGGCCGACGGCGCCGATCACCTCGCCGCGGGCCACCAGCGGCACCGCCAGGTAGGAGTGCAACCCGGCCGCGGCCAGCAGGGCGGCCGCGTTGTCGTCCCGGGCGATGCGGCGCAGGTCCGGTCCGGTCACCCGGGCCACGAGGACGGGGCGGCCGGTGTTCACGCACTTGGTCACCACCCGGTCGGCGTCGTACTGGGCGAGTTCGCCGGTCTGGTCGGTGGCCTGCGCCGCCCCGGTGGGGTAGGCGGCGACCACCGCCAGGGCCCGGAACCGGGCGGGTCCGGCCGGTTCGCCGGTGGTGCGGCGGCCGTGCAGGACGCTGTCGAGGACGTCCACCGTGGCGACGTCGGCGAGTTGCGGTACGCACACTTCGGCCAGTTCCCGTGCGGTCTGTTCCAGGTCGAGGGTGGTGCCGATGCGTACGGAGGCGTCCGCCACCACCGCGAGGCGCCGGCGGGCGCGGGCGGCGTCGGCGGCCGCCCGGTGCTGATCGGTCACGTCGACCACGGAGACCGCCACGCCGAGGACGTGCCCGGCCGGGTCGTCGAGCCGGTAGTAGGACACGGACCAGGCCCGGTCCTCGGGGTCCGCCGGGGTGCGGCCGACCACGTACTGGTCCAGCAGCGGCACGCCCGTGGCGAGCACCTGCCGCATGTCGGATTCGATGGCCTCCACGTCCAGGAACGGCAGCGCCTCGCCGATGGTCCGGCCGATGTGCTCGGCGGCGGGCAGGCCGTTGATGTGCTCCAGGGCCGGGTTGACCAGCACGTACCGCAGCTCCGTGTCGGTGACGCCGAGGCCGATCGGGGACTGGGAGACCAGCCGCAGTGAGAGCGCCAGATCGCGCTCGACGCGCCGGAGCGTGGGGTGATCGGTGGCGATGCCGAGGGCGTAGAAGTCTCCCAGGTCGTCCTGGAGCCGCATGTTGCGGAATTCCACGAGCCGCGTGCCGCCGTCCTTGTGCCGGACGGGGAAGCTCCCGGCCCAGCGCCGGCCGCTCTTCATCACCTGGGTGAACAGCTCGACCACCAGGTCGCGGTTCTCCGTCGACACCAGCAGCGCGGCCGCGGGCCGCCCGAGCGCCTCCTGCGCGGAGAAGCCGAACAGGTCTTCCGCCTGCGGGCTCCAGAAGACGATGCGGCCGCGGTCGTCCAGGACCACCGCGGCGAGGCTCAGGACGTCGAGCAGGCCGCCCGGTGCCGCCGGATCCGCCTCCGTGCTGTGGATCTCGGCCCGGAATGCGTCGGACGTGCTCATGGCCCGAACCCTTTCCGCTCACTCCCTGGCGCACCGTGTGCCGGCCCAGACCACCGGCTCCGCTCCTCCAAACCCTCCCATCGTCTCTCCGTACCGGCGACCCGGCTCCCGGCCGTCAGGCCAGCGCCGCGCGCACCGCGGCCTCGGCGTGGATGCGCGCGGTCGGGAAGACCGGAACGGGACTGTCCCGGGGGCCGATGAGCAGCTCGATCTCGGTGCAGCCGAGGACGATCCCCTGGGCGCCGGCGGCAACCAGGTCCCCGATCACGTTCCGGTAGGCCGTCCGTGATTCCTCGCGCACGATGCCCCGGCAGAGCTCCTCGTAGATGACCCGGTGGACCAGCTCCCGCCCGGGGGCACCGGGGACGAGTACCTGGAGGCCGCCCGCTTCGAGCCGGCCGCGGTAGAAGTCCTGCTCCATGGTGAAGGCGGTCCCCAGCAGCCCGACCCGGCGCGGCCCCTGCTGCCGTACGGCGTCGGCGGTGGCGTCGGCCAGGTGGAGCAGGGGCACGGTGAGCGCCTGCTGGATGCGGTCGGCGACCTTGTGCATGGTGTTCGTGCACAGGAGCACCAGGTCGGCCCCGGCCGCCTCCAGGGACCGGGCGGCCGCGGCGAGGAGTTCGCCCGCCTCGCTCCAGCGCGCCTGCGCCTGGAGTTCCTCGATCTCCGCGAAGTCCACCGAGTAGACGACGCACCGCGCCGAGTGGAGGCCGCCGAGGCGGTCGCGGGTCAGCTCGTTCAGCAGCCGGTAGTACTCGGCGGTGGACTCCCAGCTCATGCCGCCGAGCAACCCGATGGTCTTCATCCGCGTACTCCCTACTCAGCGGGGATCCATAAGAGTCCGAGCGTAACAACCATCAGTTCATAAGGATTGCTTTGGGACGGGTGCTGCTTTGTGCTGAACCGGGCCGCCGCCCGGAGTCGCGGGTGCGCCCGGCGGGCACGCAGCACGCGTGACCCCTCTCGCCCTGCGCCCGGCGGCCCCGCTCCGCACCGCCTCCCGTCGCGCGCTCCTCGCCGGCTCGGCGGGCAACCTCGTCGAGTGGTACGAGTTCGGCGTCTACGGCTGCTTCGCGACGGTGATCGCTGCCCACTTCTTCACCCCGCGGGCGGGAGCCGCTGCGGGTGTCCCGGCGCTGGTGGCGACCTACGCCTCGTTCGCCCTCGCGTTCTTCTTCCGGCCCGTGGGAGCGCTGCTGTTCGGCCGGCTGGGAGACCGGCTCGGCCGGCGGCCCGTGCTGGTCCTCGTGGTGGGCCTCATGACACTGGCCACCACCTTGATCGGGCTGCTGCCCACCCGGGCCGTCATCGGTCCCGCCGCCCCCTGGCTGCTCACGCTGCTGCGCGCGCTGCAAGGGCTGTCCGCGGGCGGGGAGTTCGGCGGCGCCGTGTCGCTGATGACGGAGTCCGCCCCGCCTGGCCGGCGCGGGCTGTACGGGGCGTGGCAGTCCTTCACCGTCGCGCTCGGGCTGCTCGCGGGCACGGCGACGGCCGCCGCCGTGGCCTCCGCGCTGCCGGGCGAGGCCCTGCACGCGTGGGGGTGGCGGATCCCGTTCCTGCTCGCCCTGCCGCTCGGCGGGGTCGCGCTGTGGCTGCGTACGGCGCTGGAGGAGCCGCCGCCGGCAGCCGCGCCGGAGACGGCCGGGGCGGCCGCGCGCCGGGAGGGCCCCGGGCGCGCCGTGGCGCTCGCCGTCGCCCGGGTGACGGGGTGGTCGGCGGCCGGGTACACCTTCCTCGTCGTACTGCCGTCCTACCTCCAGTCCGTCCTGGGCACCTCGGTGCGCGGGGCCCTGGTCGCCACCGCCCTCGCGAACCTCGGCTTCGCGGCCTGCGTACTGCCCGCCGGGATGCTCAGCGACCGGACCGGCCGGCGGCCGGTGATGCTGGGCGGTGCCCTGGCCGTCGTACTGCTGGCGTTCCCGCTCCTGCACCTGCTGCGCGACCCCGCCCTGGCGCCCGCGGCGCGGGCCGGGTCGCTGCTCGTGGCGGGCGCGCTCGTCGGCCTGATGGCCGGGCCGGGACCGGCGATGCTGGCGGAGATGTTCCCGCGCGGTGTGCGCTGCACCGGACTGGGGCTGGCCTACTCGCTGGCCAACGCGGTGTTCTCGGGTTGCGCCGGTCTCGTCATCACCGCGGCCGTCGCGGCGACGGGCGATGCCTCCGTACCGGCCTGGTACGCCGCCGCGGCGTGCGCCGTCAGCGCGCTCGCCCTGTCCACCCTCCCCGCCGGCGGCCATCGGGAGCCGCTGCGATGAGGGTGATCGGCCTGATGTCGGGGACATCGTACGACGCCGTCGACGCCGCGGCCGCCGACCTCAGGTCGGACCCCGGGGACGGGACCCTGCACCTGACACCGCTGGGCATGGTCTGCGAACCGTACGCCGAGGACGTACGGGCGGACCTGGCGGCCGCGCTGCCGCCCGCGACGACCACGATGGCCGACGTCTGCCGCCTCGACACCCGCATCGGGCAGGCCTTCGCCCGGCTCGCGGTCCGCGCCGACCGGGAACTGTGCGACGACCGGGCGGAGTTGATCGCGTCGCACGGCCAGACCGTGTACCACTGGGTGCAGGACGGCCGGGTGCGCGGCACGCTCCAGCTCGGCGAGCCGGCCTGGATCGCCGAGGGCAGCGGCTGCCCCGTCGTCTCGGGCTTCCGACCGCGGGACGTGGCGGCGGGCGGCCAGGGCGCGCCGCTGGTGAGCCTGGTGGACCTGATGCTGCTGCGCGGGCGGCCCGGCGTGCCGGCCGCGCTGAACATCGGGGGGATCGCGAACCTGACGGTCGTCCCGCCGGGCGGGGACCCCGTGGCCTTCGACACCGGCCCGGGCAACGCGCTGATCGACGCGGCGGTGCGCGAGGTGAGCGGCGGCCGGCTGGCGTACGACGAGGACGGCGCCCTCGGCGCGGCCGGGCGCGTCCATCTCCCCTTGCTGGAGCGGCTGTTGCACGAGCCGTACTATCGGATGCCCTGGCCCAAGACGACCGGCAAGGAACTCTTCCACCACGCCTACCTGCGCCGCGCGGTGGACGCCGCGGGCATCCGCGGTCTCCCGCCCGAGGACCTCGTGGCCACGCTGACGCGGCTCACGGCCGCCACCATCGCCGCCGCGCTGCGCCCGTGGCGGGCCACGGAGGTGTTCGCCTCGGGAGGGGGCGTCCGCAATCCGACGCTGACGGCGATGCTGCGGGCGGAGCTGGGGCCCGTCGCGCTGCGCACCTCGCAGGAGCTGGGCCTGCCCGCCGCGGCGAAGGAGGCCTACGCGTTCGCGGTGCTGGGATACCTCACGCTGCACGGGCTGCCCGGCAATGCTCCCCGGTGCACGGGGGCAGCCGGCCCGCGCGTCCTGGGATCGATCACCCCGGGCCGCCGCGCCCTGCGCCTGCCCCCGGCCCGGGTGGCCGCCCCGCACTCCCTGGTCGTGCACCCGCCGCGCGCGTGACGCGCCCAGGGGGTCAGACGGCCGGTCCGGTGCGGGCGGTCCGGCCGAGGGGGGCGAGGGCGAGCAGGAAGAGCAGGCCGCCCACGGGCAGCAGGTCCAGGCCGACCGCCATGACCGCGACGCCCGCCACCGTCACCGCCGGGCGCCAGGCTTCGGTCCGCCGCAGCGCCGCCAGCCAGGTCAGCAGCAGCACGAGGCCCACGTAGAAGAGCAGCGGGCCGACGGAGTAGACGGCGGGCGTGACCCCCTGGTGGCTCTGCACCCGGTCGAAGAGCACGTTCATCGCTTCCCGGTCCTCGCTCAGGAACCCGACGACGAGGTCGATCACGGCTTGCGCCGTGACCGCCACGACGCCGGTCAGTCCGGCCGCCGCGCCGGCGCCCGCGAACCACCGGCCGGCCGCGCCGCGCCCGTGGGCCGACCGCCGGCGCAGTTCCAGGAAGACGGGGACGAAGGCGAGGACGCCCGACAGGAGGGCGAGGTGGCTCACGGACCAGGCGAAGCCGGGGCCGTGGACGTCGTCGGTGAGCCGGATCAGCCCGTACAGGATCATGCAGAGCGGTCCTACGGCGAACGCGGCCCCCGGCCACTTGATGTTGGTCATGCACTGATCATCTTGGGCGGCGGCCGGACCTCGCGTCGGGGAAGCCCCCGGGCCGGCCCCGAGACGTCCCTGAGCCCTCCCGGGGCGGTATCCCCGAGGCCTGCCCCGGAGCGGTGGGTACGGGGGCGCCGGTCCGTCCCCGCTCACCCGGGTCGGCCCGTCACGTACCGTCCCGCCCGGCCCTGTTGCGGGGTGGCCGGGCGCGCCAGGAGTGCGCGGGATGGACGAGGGGCCAGTGGCGGTCCCAGTGGGCGCGGCGGCTGCGCTGGCCGTGTTCGTGGACGGCCGGGGCGCTGCGCGCCAGGATGACCAGGGCGGCCGTGAGGGCTGCCAGTTCTATGTGGTCCGGGTGCCCCCGGACCACCTTGATCCGGCGTATCACCAGGTCACCGGGAGGGTCTTGGGCCCGCGGATCAGCGCGCCCGGCTGCCATTGCATCTGCTCCGGCGGCACCGCCAGCGCGAGCTTCGGATAGCGGTCGAGCAGGGTGGCGACGATGATCTCGGACTCCATCCGGGCCAGCATCGAGCCGACGCAGTGGTGGGGGCCGTTGCCGAAGGCCATGTGCGCGATGGGACCGCGGTCGAAGTCCAGCGTGTCGGGGTCCGGGAACATCTCCGGGTCGCGGTTGGCGGCGAGGTACGAGGAGTAGACGACCTCCCCCTGCCGGATCAGCACCCCGCCCATCTCGACGTCCCGGGTGGCGACCCTCGGGATGCCGACGCCGCTGCGGTGCGGGATGTAGCGCAGCAGCTCGTCGACGGCTTGCGGAATCAGCTCCGGCTCGGCGCGCAGCCGGGCGAGGTGCTCCGGATGGGTGAGCAGGGCGTAGATCATGTTGGCGCTGTTGTTGCGCACCGCGTGGGCCCCGCTCACCAGGATCGCGGTGGCGAGGGAGACCGCCTCCGCCTCGGTGATCTCCCCGGCGTCGGCGGCCGACGCGAGGACGGCGGCGAGGTCCTCGCCCGGCTCGTCGGCCGGCTCCGCGCGGCGCAGCGCGAGGAGGGCGACGACGCTCTCGCGGACGGTCTTCATCGCGTCGGCGCTGCGCTCCGGGGCCGGGCCGGGCGTCATGATCACGTTCGCCCAGGAGGTCATGCCCTCGCGCATGTCCTGCGGCATCCCGAGGAGGTCGGCGACGGCCGCGAGCGGGAAGGGGCCGTGCAGGTGCTCCACGAGGTCGGCGGGCGCGCCGTGGCGTTCCATCTCGTCCAGCAGCCGGTCGGCGGTGGCCTGCACGGAGGGCCGCAGCCGCTGCATGCTCTTGCCGGTGAAGGCCCGCGCCACCACGCGGCGCATGTCGTTCAGGCGCGGGGGGTCGGCGTAGTTCAAGGACGCCTGCTGCGAGGCGATCGCGTGCGGCGAGGAGCTGGTGATCGTACGCCCGACCAGCTCCTGCCTGCTGAACCGCGGGTCGGTGGTGGCCGCCTTGACGTCGGCGTAGCGCGCCATCAGCCAGGCGCTGCCCTCACCGAACGGCAACCGAACCCGACTGGCCTTGCCCTCCCGGAGCCGGGCGTGCAGGAACGGGTCGAACTCCAGGGCTTCGAGGTCATCCAGGTCCCAGCAGTGCACCGGCCCGTCCGGAACCGGGTCCGCGCGCGTCCCCAGGGCCGTGTCGGGGTCTGTCGTCATGGTTCTCTCCCAGCCTTGATGTCACTCCAGGTAGGCGAATGCGCCGGGAATCCGGCTCACGATCCCTTCCCGGCACCGGCTCGCTCCGCTGCCTGCGCCCGCGACTCTCACCGCAATGGCCCAGGGCACCGGCGGGTCAGTCCGACGAGCGGAACCGGCACCGGTCCGTGAGGCTTTGTCGGGAAATGAAAGGAGAGCCGACTGTGGCGACTCTGTGCAGGCCAACGGTGCACGTGCCCGAGCACGTGATCACCATGGAGCAGACCCTGGATCTGGCCCGGTCCGTTCATGCCGATCACCCGCAGCTCGACCTGGCCCTGAGACTGATCCGGAACACCGGCGTCGAGAAGCGGCACATCGTGCGCCCCATCGAGGAGACCTTGCGGCACCCCGGCCTCGAACAGCGCAACGCCGTCTACGAGGCCGAGGCCAAGGCGCGGGTACCGGCGGTGGTCCGCGCGGCCCTCGACGACGCGCAGCTGCGTCCCCAGGACATCGATCTGATCATCTTCGTGTCGTGCACCGGCTTCCTGATGCCGTCGCTGACCGCCTGGATGATCAACTCGATGGGCTTCCGCACCGATACCAGGCAGCTCCCCATCGCCCAGCTGGGGTGCGCGGCGGGTGGTGCGGCGGTGAACCGGGCGCACGACTTCTGCACCGCCTACCCGGAAGCGAACGCGCTGATCGTCTCCTGCGAGTTCTGCTCGCTCTGTTACCAGCCGAGCGACCTGGAGGTCGGCAACCTGCTCTCCAACGGCCTCTTCGGTGACGGCGTCGGCGCCGCCGTCGTCCGCGGCCGGGGCGGCACGGGCGTGGACCTCCACCGCAACGGGTCGTACATCATCCCGGAGACGGAGGACTGGATCATGTACGACGTCAAGGCCACCGGGTTCCACTTCAAGCTCGACCGGCGCGTTCCGGGAACGATGGAACCGCTCGCCCCGTCACTCAAACGCCTCGCCAAGGCGCACGGGTGGGACGCCGCAGCGCTGGATTTCTACATCATCCACGCAGGTGGCCCGAGGATCCTGGACGACCTCAGCAAGTACCTCGGTGTGCCTGCCGAGGCATTCCGCTTCAGTCGGGCCACACTGACCGAATACGGCAACATCGCAAGCGCCGTGGTCCTGGACGCCCTGCGCCGGCTCTTCGACGAGAACGGCACCGTAGACGCCGCCAAGGGCATGCTCGCCGGGTTCGGGCCCGGCATCACCGCCGAGATCTCACTCGGGAGCTGGGTTTCGGAGCCCGCGACCCGGTGAGGGAGGAATCCGAACGATGCTGAAGGACGGCCCCGCCACCTCTAGGCCACCCGTCACGCACTGGCCCGCCCTGGACCTGGCCGGGGTCGACTTCGACCCCGTCCTCGCCGAGCTGATGCGCGCGGGGCCGATCACCCGTATCAAACTCCCCAACGGAACCGGATGGGCCTGGCTCGTCTGCCGGTACGACGACGTGCGGATGGTCGCCAACGACCCCAGGTTCAGCCGCAAGCTCGTCATGGAGCACGACGTCACCCGGCTGGCCCCCCACTTCATCCCGGCCCCCGGCGCGGTCGGTCTCGAGGACCCGCCCGACCACACCCGGCTGCGCCGCACCGTCGCCGCCGCGTTCACCACCGCGGGGGTGGAGCGCCTGCGGACCCGGGCGCAGCGGATGCTGGACGAACTCGTCGGCGCCATCCTGCGCGACGGCCCGCCCGCGGACCTCACGGAGCGGCTGCTGGCGCCGTTCCCGCTCGCGGTGGTCTGCGAGCTGATGGGTGTTCCGGCCGAGGACCGACCGGAGGTCCACGAATGGACCACGATGATCCTGTCCTCCGCGCACGGCGCCGAGCGCAGCGAGCAGGCGAAGGCGCGGATGTGCGGCTATCTGGGCGAGCGGCTGCGGGCCGGCCGCGGCGCCACGGGCGACGGCGGCGCGGCCGGCGACGTGATCGGCCTGCTCGCGGCGGCGGTCGAGGCCGGCGAGGTCACCGAGGCGGAGGCCGTCGGGGTGGCCCTGCTCCTGCAGATCGGCGGCGAGGCCGTCACCAACAACGCCGGCAACATGGTGTACGTCCTGCTCACCCGGCCGGAACTGATGGACAAGCTGCGCGCCGAGCCGGATCTGCGGCCCACGGCCATCAACGAACTGCTGCGCTACATCCCGCACCGCAACTCGGTCGGACTCTCCCGGATCGCCCTGGAGGACGTCGAGGTCGCCGGTCAGGTCATCCGCGCGGGCGAGGCGGTGTACGTCTCCTACCTCGCCGCGAACCGGGACCCGGAGGTCTTCCCGGACCCCGACGAGATCCGGCCGGACCGCACGCCCAACGCGCACGTCGCCTTCGGCTACGGGCCGCACTTCTGCCCCGGCAACATGCTGGCCCGGCTGGAGTCCGAGCTGCTCGTGAACGCGCTGCTGGACCGGTTCCCCGACCCGCGGTTCGCGGTGCCGGTGGCGGAACTGGGCTGGCGGCCGGGTGCGCTCATCCGCGGACCCGAGGCGCTGCCGGTGACCTGGTCGTGACGGCGCACGTGGCCCGGGACGGGCTGCTGGTGCCGCCGGGCCACGGCCGCACCCTGCACACCGCCGCCCAGCAGGTCACCTTCAAGGTCACGGGCGAGGACTCACGGGTCGCCTCCAGCTTCGAGGTCGTCGTACCGCCCGGATTCGATGTCGGGGCGCACCTCCACACGCGCAGCGAGGAGCTGTTCTACGTCCTGGAGGGTGAACTCGACGTGATGGCGTTCGAGCCTCGCGTCCGTTCCGGCGACGACTGGCGACGCTGGGAGTCGCTCGACGGCCGCCAGGTCGTCCGGGCGACCCCGGGGACGGTCATCGTCGTACCGCCCGGCTGTCCGCACGCCTTCGCCAACCCCACGGGGGAACCGGCCCGGATGTTCTTCCAGGCCTCTCCCCCGCCCGACCACGAACGGTACTTCGAGGAGCTCCTCGAACTGCTCGACGCCAACGCCGCACCGGATGCCTCGGCGATCCGGGAACTGCGGGCGCGCTACGACATCGAGCAGCTGACACCACTGCGCCACGGCCTGTCCTGACCGGTCGCGGCCCGCCGGCCGGCCGGGCGCGGCCCCGGCCCCCGTCAACCACGCCCACCCCCACACCACCCACGGGCGACCCAAATCTGCGCCCGCGCCCGACG
>NZ_JBSGYT010000001.1:107755-129490 GCF_053610645.1 Streptomyces sp. NPDC054883
CTGGTCGTTGTTTTCTGGGGGGGGTAGAAAGAATTGCTTACTTATCACCCCTGCGCCCCGCGCTGGGTGGTCGGGGGGCCGGCCCCGCGGCCGGGCGGGGCGCGGCCCGGACACCGTTCATCCACGCCAACCCCATCACCACGCTCGGGAGACTCAATGCTGCGCACTCGCCGTACGCTTCGCACCGCGTCCTACGCACTGGCCGCCACGGTGGTCGCCTCCGCCCCGCTCGCCGCGGGCCCCGCCCAGGCCGCCGCCGAACCCCTGCCGTCCCACTGGTGCTACGTCAACGGCCACGAGGCCCGTCCCGGACCGGTGGTGGAGGGCACGGACGGCCCGGACACGATCGTGTGCGAGAACGACGTCGAGAACGCCATCATCGACGGCAAGGGCGGCAACGACAACATCCGGGTGAAGGGCATGCTCATCGACGCCCAGGTGCTCGGCGGCGAGGGCGACGACACGCTCCAGGTCAACAACCTCTTCCCGCGCAACGGCAACTCGACGGTGCGCGGCGGCCTGGGCAACGACACGATCATCACCGCCCTCGTCGTCGGCACGGCGGCGCACGGAGCCGCCGTCTACGGCGACCACGGTGACGACAAGATCACCACCGGCGGCGTGATGGGAACGCCCGGCGAGTACGAGCGCGGCGGCGGCCAGGTCTTCGGCAACGACGGCAACGACGTGATCCGCACGGGCAACGTCGACCTCGGCGGCCGGGTCCTCGGCGGCGCCAACGACGACATCATCGAGCCCAGGACGGTGGGCTCGGAATCCGCCGGCATCATCCTGGGCGGTCCCGGCGACGACCAGGTCCGCGGTCAGAACGACGCCGTCCTGACCATCGGCCCCGGCTACGGGCAGGTCGACGGCGGCATCGGCACCAACCACTGCAAGGTG
This sequence comes from Streptomyces sp. NPDC054883, assembly GCF_053610645.1. Lineage (NCBI taxonomy): Bacteria > Bacillati > Actinomycetota > Actinomycetes > Kitasatosporales > Streptomycetaceae > Streptomyces > Streptomyces sp. NPDC054883. The sequence goes on from NZ_JBSGYT010000001.1 coordinate 108,659, forward strand.
AAGCACTTCTCGACCGGCGACCGGATCCGCAGCTCAGTCGCGAACTGCCTCTGATCCCCGGTGCTCCGCGGGGCTCGCGTGGCGCCGCGCCACCGCGAGTCCCCCGGGCAGCATGAACCACGTCAGCACGGCTCCGACGGCGAAGACCGCGGCCGAGGCCGTGAACGCGGCGTGGCAGCCTTCCACAGCAGCCCGGGCCGCGGTGAGCGGCCCGGGCTGCCGGTGCGTCGCCAGGTAGCCGGCGGTCGCGGCGGCCGCGACCGTGCTCATCAGGGCCGTGCCGATCGAACCGCCGATCTGGCGCATCGAGTTGACGGTGGCGGAGCCGACTCCGGCCTCCCCGGGCGCGATGCCCGCCGTGGCGAGGTTCATGGCCGTCGCCGTCACCACGCCGACACCGAGGCCGGCCGCGATCTGGGCCGGCAGCACCTCGGCCGTGTAGGACCCGTCGACCGAGAGCCGGGTCAGCCAGGCCATCCCGCCCGCCGCGAGCAGCATCCCGCCGGCCACGCGCGTGCGGCCGCCGACCTTGCGGAGCAGGGCCGTGCCGCTGCCCATCGCGCTGAACATGATGGCGCCGGACATCGGCAGGAAGGCCAGGCCGGTCCGGGCCGGACCGTAGCCGCGGGTGTGCTGGAGGTAGAACGTCAGGAACAGGAACACCCCGAAGGTGGCGACGCCCGCGATGAACACGGCCAGCAGGGCCGCGCCCCGGACCCGGTCGAGCACGATCCGCAGCGGCAGCAGTGGATGCGGGGAGCGGGCCTGCCACGCGGCGAACGCGGCGAGCAGCAGGACGCCGACGCACAGCAGACCCCCGGTGCGCCCGGAGGCCCAGCCGTCGGAGCCCGCCCCGGCGAGCCCGTAGACGAAGCAGAACAGGCCGGTCGAGGCCAGGGCGGTACCGGGCAGGTCCAGCCGGGTCCGGGCGGTGGCGGGCTGCGGCGGGAGCAGCAGGAGCGCCCCGAGCACGGCGGCGACGGCGAAGAGGACGTTCACGTACAGGGTGGAGCGCCAGCTGAGGTGCTCGGTGAGCACGCCGCCCAGCAGCAGTCCCACCGCCCCGCCGGAGGAGGCCAGGGCCCCGAACACGCCGAAGGCCCGGCCCCGGTCCGCGGGGGTGGTGAAGGTGGTCGTGAGCAGGGAGAGGGCCGCGGGCGCCAGCAGGGCCGCGAAGACGCCCTGGCAGGCGCGGGCGCCGACCAGCAGACCGAAGGTGGCCGCGGAACCGCCGATCGCGGAGGACACCGCGAAACCGACCTGGCCGATGACGAAGGCCCGGCGGCGCCCGAACAGGTCGGCGAGTCTGCCGCCGAGCAGCAGCAGACTGCCGAAGGCCATGGCGTACGCGGTCACCACCCACTGGCGCTGACCGTCGGAGAAGCCGATGTCGGTCTGGGCCGAGGGCAGGGCGATGTTCACGATGGTGGCGTCCAGGACGACCATGACCTGGGCGAGGCCGATCACCGCGAGGATCCACCAGCGGCGCGGATCGGGCCGTGGTGCGGCGCCCGGCGCGCCGGCGGCGGTGCTGGTTCCGGGACCGGTGGGTTCTGTGGACACGGTGGCCCTCCATGGATTCCACTCGTACTGGCGGACGGGGTGTCTGGTTCGACAGTGGGCGAGCGGAGCCCCCGGGCCGGGCCCCTGGCCCGTACGCCACGCCACGATGCCGTCCGGACGGACCAGCGCGGCGGGCCGGCGGGGGCCGCACCGGGGGTGACGCGCGGACGCGTGGAACGCCGCGCCGGGACGATCCCGTAGGCTCGGCGGATGGCGAAGTACTTCGATGTGCACCCCGAGAACCCCCAGCAGCGCACGATCGGCAACGTGGCCGACAGCATCCGCTCCGGCGCGCTGGTCGCGTACCCGACCGATTCCCTGTACGCGCTGGGCTGCCAGCTGGGCAACCGTGACGGTCTCGACCGGATCCGCTCCATCCGCGACCTCGACGACCGGCACCACTTCACCCTCGTCTGCCAGAACTTCGCGCAGCTGGGGCAGTTCGTGCAGATCGACAACGACGTGTTCCGTGCGATCAAGGCGGCCACGCCGGGCAGCTACACCTTCATCCTGCCCGCCACCAAGGAAGTGCCGCGCCAGTTGCTGCACCCGAAGAAGAAGACGGTCGGAGTGCGCATCCCGGACCACACCGTCGTCCAGGCCCTGCTCGCGGAGATCGGCGAACCGCTGCTTTCCAGCAGCCTGCTGCTGCCCGACGAGCCCGAGCCGCTGACGCAGGGCTGGGAAATCAAGGAGCGGCTCGACCACGTCGTGGACATCGTCGTGGACTCGGGCGACTGCGGGACGAAGCCGACCACGGTCATCGACTTCTCGGGCGGCGGAGCCGAGATCGTCCGTTACGGCGCGGGCGACACGGCCCGCTTCGAGTAGCAGCTCCGCGCAGCCCGCCCGGCGCGGCCCTCAGATGCGTCGCAGGTACCGCGCGCACACGTTCCGCGCCCGGGCCAGGCCTTCGGGGAACTCCGCTCCGCTCTTGGGCAGCGCCCGGAAGTAGCCCATGCTGCCGGTGAGGACGAACAGCTCGGGCGTCTCGAACCACCAGGGGCAGGCGTTCCAGTCCGCGAGGTCCGCGTCGGGGTACGACACGCCGGCGCGCCTCAGCGGTGGCCCGGCTTGGGGCCCAGTTTGATCCACTGGGCCGTGCTCGGGACGCCCTTCGAGTTGAGCAGGAACAGCATGTAGTAGCCGGGCGGGGCGTCGGCCGCGGTGGGCGGGGTGCGCAGGGTGAGGGTGTCACCGCGGGTCGCGGTCAGGCGCAGCTCCAGGTGCCGCTGGCTGGTGTTCACGGCGTGCGTGACGGTCGTCGGGGCCAGCAGGACGGCCCGCGCCACGTCCGCGGGGGTGGAGGTGCGGACCCGGAACTGCGCGTCGTAGGCGAGTTCGCCGCGCGGCGCCCGGTCGAGGGCGGGCCGGGGGCCCCGGTGCAGGTAGGGCGGCTCGTAGAGTTCGACGCTGCCGTCCATCCCGTCGCCGATGTCGGGGTCGTTGGCGATCTGCTGGAGTTCGTCGCCGGTGATCATCACCCGCCCGTCGGGCATGACGAGGGCGTTGGAGTGGTAACCCCGGGGCAGCCGCTGGGCCGGTCCCAGGCTCCAGTGGCCGTGCGCGTCGCGCAGTTCGATCTGCCGGTACTTGAGGTCGGCCCTGGGGTTGAACGGCCCGTAGCCGTAGTTCCGGGTGTCGAGTGCCCCGTTGACGGTGAGCAGGGTGCCGTCCGGCAGGATCAGGGTGTCGTCCTGGGTGCGGCCGAACGCCCGGGGCGTGTCGGTGCTCCAGGTGCCGCCTGTCAGCCGGTAGGTGGACGGGTCGTGCGGGTCGCCGCCGAGCACCAGCACGGAGTCCGGGCCGCGCAGGCCCGCGGGCAGCGGGACGGCGGAGCCGTAGCCGCGGAAGTCGGCCGGCCGCCGGGGCAGATCCGAACGCGTCTGCTTGACCGGGTCGAAGACCCACTGCTGGTCGGCGTCGCGGCCGAGACCGTAGATCATGCCGTCCCGCAGCGAGAACAGATGCGGGTAGTCGTTGCGGAACGGGGCGTCCGCCGCGAACCGCTCGGCGGGGACGCCCGCCGGGATGTCGTACGGACGCCAGGGCACCCGGTGTCCGCGCGCCGGGAAGCGCTCCACCACCGGGGTGGGGTGTCCCGTACCGCGTTCGTCCTGGCCGGACATGATGAGCTGCCGGCCGTCGGCCCCGGTGACCACGGACGGGTACCAGCGGCCCACCGCCATGTCGCGGTTGCGGAACCAGGTCTCGGTCCAGGGGTCGAAGACGAAGGACAGCCTGGCGCCCGTACCGCCCTTCCCGCCGCCGTTGCCGCCGAAGACGCCGACCATGCCGTTGGGCAGGAAGGAGTGGCCCGCGCAGAAGAAGGGGGCGGGGCGCGGGGCGTACGTGCCGTCCGGCATCAGTACGGTCGGCGGCGGCACGTTCTTGAACGCCGCGGCGCCGGTGCCCTTGGCCGGGTCCCACAGGTAGGCCCGGCCGGCGTTGGTGCGGCCGATCCGGTCGGTGGGGCCGGTCTCCTTGGTGGGGTTGACCTCCACCCGTTCGAAGGAGAAGAGCAACACCTTGCCGGTGGGCAGCTGTGCCACGTGCACGCCGAAGTCGGGCGAGGGGAAGTACTCCGTGAAGCGGCCGTAGAGCCGCGCGGCGAAGCCGGCGTTGAGCCGCTGCTGTGAGGCGCCCAGCGAGGCGAGGCCGGCGGTGCGCCTCGACTGCGGGTACTCGCGCATCGCGTCGGCGGCCTTCCTGCGGCCGGCGTGGGCCCGGGCGTGGTCCTCGCCGATCGCGGCGGCCTCACCGGGCAGCGCGGCCCCGCCCGGGCGGGGCCCGGCGCCGCTCTGGTGGTGCGTGTCGTCGTGGGCGGGGGTGGCATCGACGGCGGGCGCGGCGGCGGCGAGGACGCCGGAGGCCAGCAGGGCCGTCGCGAGCAGGCGCAGGGACCGGGCGGCCCGCCCGCGCGGGGTGGACCGATCGGCGGATACGGGGGCTTGGGACATGGGACTCCTCGCAGCGACCACCGACAAAGCGCCCATGGTAGGAGAATCGGGGCACTCGCCCCGGTGTGACCGGGCCGGTGACCGGGCCGGTTCCCCGAACGGCTCCCGGCCGCCCGGGCGTCAGCCGCCGGGTCGGCCCCCCGTGGCGCGAGCGCGGGTGCGCCCGCCTTGGTGGGGCTCCGAGCGCGGGGGTGGTCCCGGGGGGGTGGTCCTGTCGCCACCGCGGATCCGGGTGCCAGCGGTATCGGGGCACCCGGCCGCCGCAGGCGACGATCTGACCGTCCGGAAGGTTGCGAGGGGGGAAGAGGAGGAGATGTGCTTGTCCAGGAAGCCCGTGCGGCGGGCGGCGACCGCGCTGTGCCGTGTGCCGGCCGTCGCGGCGCGCGCCGCGACGGCGGGGGCCGCTCCTCCCGTACCGGACCGGTAACGCCTCCAGCGACTCGACTGGCATCCGTGCACGAACGGCCCGTCGGAGTGCGCCGAAGGGGCCCCGGCGGACGTACGCGAGGCTGTGGCCGCGCGGCTCGCGCACCCCGTGGGGGCCGAATTCGCTGCCGACTTCTTCCCGGTCACCTGCGGGGACACCCCGTGGACGCGGGACGCCCGTTACTGGGAGGCGCCCCGCGTCAGGGGCACCGGCGCCGGTCTGCCCCCGCGCTCGTGCTGAACTCGACGCACGACCCCGCGACGTACTACGAGTCCGCGGTGCGCGCCCACCGCGGACTGGCCGGCTCACGGCTGCTCACGGTGGACGGCGGCTACCGCGACCAGTTCCAGAACCGCAATCCCTGCGTCGACGCCCGGGTGGCGGCCTTCCTCCTCGACGGGGTCCCGCCGGCCGAGGACGTCCGCTGCGCGGGCGGGCCGCTGCCGGAACCGGCGAGCGCACCCGCCGGGCCCTGACGGCGGCCGCCGGCCGCGGCTGCTACCAGCGGACGGGGAGCCGGCTCACGCCCCTCATCAGGCTGCCCGCCAGCCAGACCGGGGGGCCGCCGGCCGGGTCCTCGGCCAGGCCCGGGAAGCGCTCCAGGAGACTCCGGATCGCGATGCGGCCCTCCATCCGGGCCAGCGGGGCGCCCAGGCAGAAGTGCAGCCCGTGGCCGAAGGCGAGGTGGCCCTGCGGGGCCCGGTGGATGTCGAAGGTGTCGGGCTCCTCGAACCGTCCGGGGTCGCGGTCGGCGCCCGCCAGCGAGACGAGGACGGTGTCCCCGGCCGGGATCACGACGCCGCCGAGCTCCAGGTCCTGGCCCGCGTAGCGGTAGGTGGCGTTCTGCACGGGGCCGTCGTAGCGGAGCATCTCCTCGACCGCTCCGGACAGGAGTCCATCGAAGTCGGCCCGCAGTTCGGCGAGTTGCGCCGGATGGGCGAGCAGGGCCCGGATGCCGTTGGAGATGAGGTTGACCGTGGTCTCGTGGCCCGCGACGAGCAGCAGGAAGGCCATCCCGATCAGCTCCTCCCCGGACAGGGAGTCGCCGTCCTCGTCACGGGTGCGGATCAGGGCGCTGAGCAGGTCCTCGCCGGGGTCCTTCGCCTTGGCCTCGACCAGTTCGGCGAGGTAGGCACTGAGCTGCTCGTGGGCGACGCCGGCCGGGCCGGCCTGGCTGGGGGCCACCACCTCGTTGGACCAGTGGCGGAAACGCTCGCGGTCCAGGTCGGGCACGCCGAGCAGTTCGCAGATCACGGTCATCGGCAGCGGGAAGGCGAGTGTCCTGATCAGATCGCCGGTGCGCTCCGGCCGGGCCGCCATGGCGTCCAGGAGTTCGTCGGTGATCGCCTGGACGCGCGGCCGCATGGACTCCATGCGGCGCGCGGTGAACTCGCGTGCGACCAGGCGGCGCAGCCGGGTGTGGTGCGGCGGATCGGCTTCCAGCATGTTCGCATTGGCCGGCGTCGCCACGATTTCGGGGAACAGGTCGGTCTCGCGCCAGTCCTTGAGCAGGGCGGGGTGGTTGAGCGCCTGGCGCGCCTCCTCGTGCCCCACGACCAACCAGCTCGGCCCGGACAACCGGTCGTTCATCACGACCTGGTGGACCGGGCCGCTTTCCCGGAGTCCGGCGTAAAAGGTGTACGGATCTGCGTTGAAGTTCTCCGCACCGGAACTGATGTCTACTACAGGCATCGCTCCACAGTACGGCGCCAGGGGCGCCGGGAACGCGCTGTTTCCGGCCAGTCGGCCCGTGCGGCTCACCGCCCGCCGGACGCGCCGCTCAGCAGGCGGCCCATGGACCGAGGGTGAAGCCGGCGCCGGCGCGCCGCACTTCCACGGCGCCGGATCCGCCGAAGTGCGCGGGTATCACCAATTCCCTGTTGTCCGCAGCTCGTTCGAGGATCCGGCGGCGGGTTTCCGCGGCTTGGGCCCGGTCCAGGCAGAAGCAGCTGTTGTGCTCGGGGTCCAGGATCTGTACCGGGCTGTGCAACAGGTCGCCGACGAACACCGCACGGTCCCCGCCGGAGTCGAGCCGAAGCACACTGGAGCCGGGGGTGTGACCGGGCGCGGACTCCAGCACGAGGTGCTCGTCGATGCGGTGGCTGCCCCGCCAGAGCACCGCCTGCCCGGCGCGGTGGACGGGCTGGATGCTGTCCTCGTACATCAGCCGGTCGTCCTCCCGCAGGCCCCCGGCGTACGCGTTGCCGGGCCCGTAGTGGAAATCGTCGGCGGCGGGGATCAGGTACCGGGCGTTCGGAAAGGCGGGCGTCCATTCGCCGGCCGCGCCGACGGTGTTGCCGCCGACGTGATCGCCGTGCACGTGCGTGTTGACGACGATGTCCACGTCCTCGGGGCGGATCCCGGCCAGAGCCAGCCGGCCGAGGAGGTCGCCCCGCCAGTGGTGGAACATCGGCGAGGAGGGACGCTCGCGCATGTCGCCGACCCCGGTGTCCACCAGTACGGTCCGCCCGGCGCTGCGCAGCACCCAGGTCTGCATCGCCATCACCACGCGGTCCTCCTGCGGGTCCCAGTGGTCCGGCGCCAGCCAGTCGGCGTTCTCCCGCCACAGCTCGGCTCCGGCTCCCGGAACGACGGCGGAGGCGGGGGCGAAGGGTCCCTGCCACTCGACGACGCGGGTGACCTCGACGTCCCCCAGCATGATGCCCTGCTTGTTCTCGTGGTCCATGCGGTCGACTCTAGGCACTGCGCTTGAGCAGCTCAATGCTCTGGTGGCTCATGCCGATACGCGAAGCGCTCGTGCGTGGTACCGGGGCTACCCTTGCGCCATGGACGTGGTGAGCGACGCGATATCGACGGTCCGCATCGGACGGCCCTCCTCCAACCGGGTCCGGGTGAGCGGCAGTTGGTGTACCCGACTGGCCCCGTACGACGGCGCCGGCTTCCATGTCGTACTGGAGGGCAGCTGCCGGCTGCTGCGCGACGACGGCGGGCCGGTGCTCCTGGGCGCGGGTGACGCGGTGCTGCTGCCGCACGGAGCGGGGCACGTACTCGCCGATTCCCGGGCCGGGGACGGGGACCGGGGGCGCGCGGTGCCGTTCGAGGATTGGGCCGACGGGAAGTATCCGACCCGGGCCGCAGCCGGCCGCGGCAGCGAGAGCACGGTGCAGCTGTTGTGCGGGAAGTACCGGCTGGACCGCAGTCGGATGCATCCGCTCATGGGGGAACTGCCGGCCGTCGTCCACCTGCCGAACCGGGTGGGCGCGCACCCGGAGCTCCGCTCGGCGATCGACCTGTTGGGCGGCGAGCTGGGCGATCAGCGGCCCGGTGCGTGCATCGCCGTCCCCAGCCTGCTCGACCTGCTGCTGGTCTACATGATCCGGTCCTGGATGGCGGACGCCGCGACCGGGGCGTGGCCCGCCGTGCTGGGCGACCCCGTGGCGGCCGCCGCGCTGCGGGCGCTGCACTCCGACCCGGCCGCAGCGTGGACCAACGACCGCCTGGCCGCCGAAGCGGGCGTCTCGCGCCCGACGCTGGCCCGCCGGTTCACGGCCCTGGTGGGCCGGCCGCCGATGGCCTACCTGACCTGGTGGCGGCTGACCTTGGCGGCAACGCTGTTGCGCGACACCCCGGACCCGCTGACGGCCATCGCCCGCCGGGTCGGCTATGGCACCCCGTACGCCTTCTCGCACGCCTTCAACAGGGAGTTCGGCACGACTCCGGGGCGCTACCGGGACCGGACCCGGCGGACCGGCGCAACCGGCTCGCCCGCTCCCGCCTAACGCAGCGTGGTCACCCGCTGGTCGAGGAGCTGGTAGCGGGCCGCCGTCACCGAGAGCCGGCCGGTGGCTATGCGGTGGGCGATGTCGGGGTCGGCGGCCAGCAGGTCGCGGGTGCGGCGCGCGTGGGCGTCGATGGTGGCGTCGACGCGGGCGTCGCCCTGCTGCGAACGGTCGATCGAGGGGCGTATCTGGTCGGCCAGGTACTGGACGTGCGCCGGCAGCGGCTCGCCGGTCTCCTCCGCGCGGACGGCGGCCCCGACCGCCCCGCAGGACTGGTGGCCCAGGACCAGCACCAGGGGGATCGCCAGTTCCAGTACGCCGAAGGCGATGCTGCCCCGCACCGCTTCGTCCAGGACCTCGCCCGCCGACCGTACGGTGAGCAGGTCGCCGAGCCCCTGGTCGAAGACGAGTTCCGGAGGGACGCGGGAGTCGACGCAGCCCAGCACGATCGCGAACGGGTGCTGGGCCCGCGTGAGCTCCACGCGCAACGACGGTGACTCGTGCGGGTGTTCCTGGCGGTACGTCCGCCAGCGCCGGTTGCCCGCCGCCAGCTCGCGCAGGGCCTGGGCGGGGGTGCTCGGGCGCTGCCGCGCCGGCGGGCCGGCCGGGGCGGCGGAGGCCGGGAAGGCCGAACCGAGGCCGAGCACCGAGCCGGTGGCCGCCGTCCCCGCGACAGCGGTGCGCAGAACTGTCCGGCGACTGGGCGCACCAGTGGACGTGCGCTCGGAGCACACGAATGTGTTCGAATCCATCGCCGGACGGTATCCCGGCAGACCTGCGTGCACCCGGCCGCGGGCCCGTGATTGGCGCGATCGCTCCCGCGACTCGGCTCGATCCCGTGCGACGTCTCAGCCCGCGGACGGAGCGCGCCGCGGACGCCGCCCGGGATCGGACGGCGTCCGCCGGCTCAGCGGGCCGGGCACTGCTTCCAGGCGAAGTGGTACTTCGTGCTGATGCTGCCGTCGGTCGAGTCGACCGTGATGTAGCTGGTCTTCGTGCTGTCCGAGGTGCCGACCTCGGCACGCAGTTCGGTATTGATGTTGAAGTTGCGCTGGGCGCCACAGGGGGCGAAGACCAGGGACTCGATGCCCGTGGTGTCGGTGGTCTGCCAGTTGTCGGCCATCGCGCCGCGGAAGGTGTGGGTGCGGTAGGCGGTCTGGCTCATGCCCTGGAAGTAGTAGCTGGCCTTCTGGGTGCCGACGGCCCCGGGCTGCAGCTCGCCGTAGCCGCGGTAGTCGACCTTCGACACGGCGTAGGTGTAGCCCTGCGGTACGTGGACGAGCAGCGAAAGGAGGCAGTTCTTGCGGCCCTCGGTCGCGGGGACGCCCCCGCCGACCTGGGCCAGGTACTCGCTGTAGGTGACGGTGAAGGCCGAATTGTCGGGGGCCACGGCGACGGAGGCGGAGCCGGGCCGGCAGCCCGAGCCGTTGACCGAGGCGACGTCCACGGTCACCTTCTCCGGGGGCGTCGGCACGGCCGCCCCGGCGCCGGGGGCGAGCGTGGCGAGGGCGCCGGTCACGACGGCCGCGGTCAGCGTGGTGCGCAGTGAGTTGATCACATCGCCATGGAAGCGTCCGGCGGCGGCGCGAGCCCGTCGGCAGGTACGGGGACTCACCCCGATGGACGGCCCCGTTCACCGAAGAAACGATTAAGCGGAGCACGGCGATGGTCCGTACGGCCCAGCCCTGTCCCAGCGGAAAAACCCGGTGGACCTTTCCGGTCGCAGCACTAGCCTGTCGGCATGAGTCCCCGTACGTTCCGCGTGACCATCCGAGGCGCCTTCGACCGGCTCACCGCCGCCCAGCGCGCTGAACTGGAGGCTACGGCGCCCGCGCACGACCTGATGCGTGCGAGCTTCACCACCGAGGGCGACCTGACGTACGACCTCTCGCGCGACTGCTTCACTTTCCGCTTCCTCGACTCGGGCGAGGCGGAGGCGGACATCCTCGACGCCGCCGCGCGGGCCGAACTGGCGGCGGAGGCCTGGTTGACGGAACGCGGGTACGGCTACAAGCGCCTCAAGGTCCAGGCCCAGGACATGTCGCTGGCGCCGCTGAGCAAGCGCCAGCGCCGGGCCGCGGCCGGCGGGCACACCGCCTGATCCGGCAGGTCCCGGTCGCGGCAGGATGCGTGCGGGCGGCTCCTTCCGCCTCGAAGCCGCCGACCGAGCCGGAAAATGAGGTGCATCCGGGCCGCGCCGGCAGGCAGGCTGCGGCGGTGGACCGTGAACAGATCTCCCGCATCGCCCATGCCGACCATCCGATCAAGGCTCCCCTCGACGACGGATCCGTGCGCCGGCTCCTGGACCGCGGCGTCCCGCGCGCCGACGCCCGGGTGCTCGACCTCGGCTGCGGCACCGCGGAGTGGCTACTGCGCGCCCTGGACGCCCACCCGCGGCTGCACGCCGAGGGCGTCGACATCTCCGAGGAAGCCCTGGCGCAGGCCGGCCGGGCCGCGACCGGCCTCGGCGTACGCGAACGCCTCGTCCTCCACCACCGGCCGGCCGCGGACTTCAGCTCGGCGCAGCCGTTCGACCTCGTGCTCAGCGTCGGGGCCGCGCACGCCTTCGGCGGCCTGGTCCCCACCCTCGCCGCCGCACGCGCGCACCTGGCCCCCGGCGGCCGGGTCCTGATCGGCGAGGGCTTCTGGGAGCGCGAACCTTCCCGGGAGGCCGTCGAGATGCTCGGGGACTTCACCGACCTGGCCACCACCGTGGACCGGGTCGTCGCCGCCGGGTGGACCCCCGTCGACGGGCACGTCAGCACGCGCCGCGAACTGGACGACTACGAGTGGGCCTGCTGGGGGTCGCTGGCGTCATGGGCCCTTGACCGTCCCGACGATCCCGACGCCTCCGAGGCCCTCGAAACGGCCGCCACCCGGCGCTCCGAATGGCTGCGCGGCTACCGGGACACCTGGGGCTTCGTCTCCCTGATCCTGCGCCGGACGGCGGGCTGACCCGGCGCCGGGCCCCTCGCCGGTCCGCACGCCCCCTTCAAGCTGTGAACTCCCCCGGGGAGGAAGGGGGTTTCCCGGTTCCATCTCTTGACGGCCCTCACGGCGGGGAGCACAGTGACGGGCGACCTTCGTTTGAGAGCGCTCTCAACGAGAGGTCAATCAGCCCGCACCTCCCCCCACCGCGCCCCCCGAGGCGCACGCAGAGAGGGCCCCCACCCATGCACGAGACATCCGGCAGAAGGCGCCGCCCGCCCATCCGGCGTTCCGTCACAGCCGCCCTGAGCACGATGGCCGTCGCGGTGGCGGCCGCCGTGGCCGTGGCCGTCACCCCACCCGCGAACGCCGCCGCTCCCCCTGCCCCGGCCGGCTGGTCCCAGGTGTTCCTGGACGACTTCAACGGGGCCTCCGGCTCCGGCGTGAACACCGCCGACTGGCAGTACACGACCGGACGCGGCTACCCGGGCGGCCCCAGCGGCTTCGGGACCGGCGAGATCGAGACGATGACGGCGGACCCGGCCAACGTCTCGCTCGACGGCGCCGGTAACCTCCGGATCACCCCCCGCCGGGACGCGGCCGGCAACTGGACCTCGGCCCGGGTGGAGAGCAGGCGCTCCGACTTCCGGCCCCCGGCGGGCGGCACCCTGCGCACCGAGGCCCGGATCCAGATGCCGAACGTCACCGGCCCGGCGGCGAAGGGGTATTGGCCGGCCTTCTGGATGCTCGGGGCCCCCTACCGGGGCAACTGGTGGAACTGGCCCGGCATCGGCGAGCTGGACATCATGGAGAACGTCCAGGGCCTCAACAACGAGTGGGCCACCATGCACTGCGGCACCAGCCCGGGCGGCCCGTGCAACGAGACCTCCGGGATCGGCGGCCAGCGCGCCTGCACCGGCACCACCTGCCAGGGCGGCTTCCACACCTACGCGGTGGAATGGGACCGGTCCACGGCCGTGCAGGAGATGCGCTTCTACCTCGACGGCGTCAACTTCCACACGGTGAAGGCGAACCAGGTCGACGCCACCACCTGGGACAACGCCACGAACCACGGCTACTTCATCATCCTGAACGTCGCCATGGGCGGCGGTTTCCCCGACGCCTTCGGCGGCGGCCCCGACGCCGGCACCGAGCCCGGCCACCCGATGGTGGTCGACTACGTCTCCGTACTGCAACGGACCGGCGGCACCACCACACCCCCGACCACACCGCCCACCACACCGCCCACCGGCACCCGGGACGCCTACGCCGCCATCCAGGCGGAGTCCTACGACGACCAGGCGGGCACGGCCAAGGAGACCACTTCGGACTCCGGCGGCGGCCAGAACCTCGCCTCGCTGGCGAACGGTGACTGGGCCGTGTACAAGGGCGTCGACTTCGGCGCGAGCGCGGCCCGGCAGTTCTACGGGCGGGTCGCGAGCGGTGCGGCGGCCGGGGTGGGCGGTCTCGTGGAAGTCCGCGTCGACAGCCGTACGAGCCCGCCGGTCGGCAGCTTCTCCATCGCCGGAACCGGTGGCTGGCAGAGCTGGCGTACGGTCCCGGCCAACATCGGCTCCGTCACCGGCACCCACGACGTCTATCTGACCTTCACCAGCGGCCAGCCCGCCGACTTCGTGAACGTGAACTGGTTCGACTTCGGCCACTGACCGGCCCGTACCGCCGGGCACCCCCCGGCGGTACGGGTTAACCTGCTGCGCGGCAAAGGCAACCGCCGTCGGCCACGCATGAGGAGCGCCCGTGCCTGAACAGCTTCGTGTCCCCGGGGACCGCCCCACCCTGGAGGCCGTTGCGGCATTGGCCGGGGTGTCCCGGGCCACGGTGTCCCGCGTGGTCAACGGCGGCGACGGGGTCCGCGCGCACCTGGTGGACAAGGTCCGCGAGGCGGTGCGCGAGCTCGGCTACGTACCCAACCACGCGGCCCGCACCCTGGTCACCCGGCGCACCGGGGCGGTTGCCGTGATCATCCCCGAACCGGAGATACGGATCTTCTCCGACCCGTTCTTCTCGCGCCAGATACGCGGCATCAGCCGGGAACTCACCTCCAATGACGCCCAGTTGGTGCTGCTGCTGGTGGAGAACCGGGGGGACTACGACCGGATCGAGCGGTACCTGGCGGGCGGCCACGTCGACGGGGCGCTCGCCTTTTCGCTGCACACGGACGATCCGCTGCCGGAGATCACCCGGCGGATCGGCATGCCCACGGTGTACGGCGGCAGGCCGGGCTGGACGGCCGGCCCCGGAGACCTCGCCCCCGCCTTCGTCGACGCCGACAACCGGGGCGGCGCGCGGGAGGCGGTACGTCATCTGCTCGCCCGGGGCCGGCGGTGCGTGGGACACATCGCGGGCCCGCTCGACCAGACGTCGGCGATCGACCGGCTCGACGGCTACCGGGACGTCCTGGTCGCGGGTGATCCGGCGCTGGTCGAGGCGGGGGACTTCACCACGGCCGGCGGGGCCCGCGCGATGCGGGAGCTGCTGGAGCGCCGGCCGGCCCTGGACGGGGTGTTCGCCGCGAACGACCTGATGGCGACGGGCGCCCTCGCGGTGCTGCGCGAGCGCGGCCTGGACGTGCCCGGGGACGTGGCGGTGGTCGGCTTCGACGACACCGAGCGGGTGGCCGAGGTGGCGGATCCGCCGCTGACGACGGTCCGCCAGGACGTCGAGGGGATGGGGCGCCTGATGGCCCGGCTGCTGCTGGGCACGCTGGATTCCGCGCAGCCGCCGCAGTCGGTGATCACGCCGACCGTGCTGGTCCGGCGGGCCTCGGCCTGACGCCGCCGCGCCGCCGGTCAGTCGGGGGCGTCGGTGCGGATGCGGGCCTCGGCCCGGCCGGGCTGCGCCGAGACGGGTGTGCGGGGAGGCCGGGTCGCCGAGCACCGGGGCGACCTCGCGGACGCCCGAGCCCGCTCGGGCGGTGACGCGGAAGCGGGTGGCCGGGGCGAGGCTGGGGTCGATCCGGCCCGCGCCGACGCGGGCGGTGACCTGGTCGAGCGGCGCCAGGAACGCGGCCACCGCGCGGCCCGAGACCGCCGTGATGTCGGCGCGGGCCGTGACTGGCCGCGCTGGCGAGGGCCCCGCCCCGGGGCGGCCGGGGTGTCCCACTGGACCACCGCCTGGATCGGCCTGGACGCGATGCCGGCGGCCGGACTGCGGGGACCGGGATGCTGCCGCGCCGACGGGATCCCCGCGCCGCTCCGGTGGCGGCCGCGACGGCCGCGCTGCCGGCGGTCGACGCCTGGTTCGACGTCACGACCTCGCCGGACACCGGCGGTCGGTCTGGCCCGGCTGCCGGCGGCGGCGCGGAGCTGCCGCTGGCGGTGGCCTGCGCCGTGGTGGCCGCTCGGCGTCCCCGCTGACCGGCGCCCGGGTTGACTGGCTCGGCAGCCCGGGCCCCGCACGGGCCGCCGGTCAGCCGAGGCCCAGTCCGCGCGGCGGTACGAAGAGGTGCGCGGCCCGGTGTTCGGCCGCCACCAGGGCTGCCCCGAGGCGGAATTCCGCTTCCTCGGTCCGGGCGAGTCTGCGTTCGTGGTCCCCGCACCGCTCGCACTCCGGCGCCCATTCGGGCAACAGGCCCTCGTGGCTGGTGGCCAGGTGGCGGGCGAGCCGGATCCGCGAGCCGGGGCCGCTGTCGACGGGGTCCCAGTCGACCCCCCGCTGCCCCGTGAGCCACATTTCCTCGGTGACCCGCTCGATGCGCTTCATGGACCGGTAGAGGCGGAAACAGTCGGTGCAGTCGAACATCCAGGCCGGCGGCAGCGGCCACACGTCCCGAGGGTCGAGTTCATCGGCGCTCATGCCGCCACGGTAGTGGCGCCGCCCTGCCGCGTGCAGCCGATCGGCCGCACTTCCCCGTCCCCCAACGCTGTCGCGTCAGCGCGGAGTTGACCGGCGCCCCGGACGCCTGCGGCGCCCACGGGTATCGGGGGCGCCGGCCGGGCCGTCGCGGCGGGTGCGGCGCCGCGGGCGGCGACTACTCGATGACGAGCTCGACGGGGATGTTGCCGCGGGTCGCCTTGGAGTACGGGCAGACCTCGTGCGCCTGCTTGACCAGCAGGGCGCCGGTCTCGCCCGCGAGGGACTCGGGGAGCTCGATGCGCAGGGTGACGGCCAGACCGAAGCCGGAACCGTCCTGGCCGATGGAGGTCTCGGCGGTGACGGAGATGTCGCCGGTGTCGACCTTGGCCTGGCGGCCGACCAGGCCGAGCGCGCTGGCGAAGCAGGCGGCGTAGCCGGCCGCGAAGAGCTGCTCGGGGTTGGTGCCCTGCCCGTTGCCGCCGAGCGCCGGCGGCATGGCCAGCGCGAGGTCGATCTGGCCGTCGGAGCTGACTGCGCGGCCCTCACGGCCGTTGGCGGTGGCGACAGCGGTGTACAGCGCTTCCATCGGAGTTCCTCTCGGGAAATGGGCAAGGCGGTCCGGGGTGAACCTCGGCGGCCGGTGACCCGATCGCCTCCACCAGTAGAGCACGCGATTCAGTTGTGCACAACTCAATGGCGGGCAGGTCTCCACCCGGTACACTGGCCGCATGACCCAGCAGCCCGCCGCCCCCCTCCGCGACCAGGACTTCCTGCGACTGGACGGGCAGATCTGCTTCGCGCTGAACGCCGCGAGCCGCGCGTTCGGCGGTCTCTACCGGGTCGTCCTGAAGGATCTCGGCCTGACCTACCCCCAGTACCTGGTGATGCTGGTGCTGTGGGAGCACGGCGAGACGCCCGTCAAGCAGCTCGGCCAGTACCTGCGGCTCGACTCGGGCACGCTGTCGCCGCTGCTCAAGCGACTCGAAGCGGCCGGCCTGGTCCGGCGCGAGCGCAGCACCGAGGACGAGCGCTCGGTCCACGCCGTACTGACCGACGAGGGCGCCGCGCTGCGCGCCCGCGCCGTGGAGGTGCCCCGCCGCATCGCAGCGGCGACGGGGTTCGAGCTGGAGGAGATCCGCGATCTCCAGACGCGACTGAGCCGCCTCACCGCGGCCCTCGACGCCGCCGCGCTCGACGCAGAACTCTGACGCCGCGACGGCCGGCGGGCGCCCCTGCCGTCAGGCGTCCTTCTCCATGGTGGGCCGCAGCCGCTCCAGCAGGGCGTAGAGCGTCGCGCCCTCCTCCTCGTCCAGGGTGTCGAGCGCGCCGTGGGTCGCCTGCATCTCCTCGCGCACCCGCCGGATGATGTCGCGGCCCTCCTGCGTGGCGACGACGTTCTTCACGCGCCGGTCGACCGGGGACGGCTCGCGCCGCACCAGCTCGCGCGCCTCCAGCCGGTCGACGATGCCGGTGACGTTGGACGCGTCACACACCAGCAAGGTGGCGAGACCCCGCATCGGCACCGGCCCCTCCAGTTGGGCGAGGACCCGGGCCTGCGTGGAAGTGAGGCCGTAGCGGGCCGCGGCCGCCGCGAAATCCCGCCACTGGGCGGCACCGATGGCGGCGAGCAGCTCCAGCAGCTGGAGCTTGGTCGGGCGGTGGGGGACGGCCGGTCCGGCGGTGGCACTCATGTGGTTGAGGGTACCAAGAAGGTTGACATTATCAATTGTTTACTTGACCTCCTTAACTATTGGGGCCTACCTTCATCCAAGTACTTCATGAGATAAAACATCTGCGATCTGAAGCGTTAAGAAGGTCCTGCCAGCCATGAGCACCGCCGCATCCGCCCCCTCCGCCGCCGGGCCCAGGAACGAGACGGTCATCGTCTTCGCCCTGAGCCTCGCCGCCATGGTCGTGTCGATGATGCAGACCCTGCCCGTACCGATCCTGGGTCTGATCCGCAACGACCTCGGCACCTCGACCGCCAACGTCAGCTGGGTCACCACCGCCACCCTGCTGTCCGCCGCCGTCTTCACCCCGCTGCTGGGCCGCTTCGGCGACCAGCACGGCAAGAAGCCGACCCTGGTGGCCGTACTCGCCGTCATGGTCGCGGGTTCCGTCGTCGCCGCTCTCGCGACCTCGCTGCCGCTGCTCATCCTGGGCCGGGTCCTCCAGGGCGCCGCCACCGCGATCTTCCCGCTGGCCCTCTCCGTACTGCGCGAAGAGGTCCGGCCGCAGAAGCTGCCGGGTGCCATGGCGCTGGTCAGCGGCACGCTCGCGTTCGGCAGCGGCCTGGCGCTGGTCGCCACCGGCCTGCTGACCTCGGGTGACGGAGCCGATTACCGCAATGCCTTCTGGATGGCGACCGGCTTCGCGACGCTCGCCCTCCTCGCGGTCGTCTTCCTGGTCCCGGCCACCCGCCACAAGACCGGCGGCCGCACCGACTTCCTGGGCGCCCTGACCCTGGGCATCGCCCTGCTGCTGCTCCTGCTGCCCATCTCGCAGGGCCACGAGTGGGGCTGGTCCTCCGGCCGTACGCTCGGCAGCTTCGCCGGCGCCGCCGTCATGACGGCCGTCTGGGTCCTGGTCGAGCGCAAGGTGCGCGAGCCCCTGGTCGACATGCGGATGTTCGTCCACCGCCCGGTGCTGATGGCCAACCTGGCCGGCATCCTCGTCGGCTTCGGCATGTTCGCGAACTTCCTGGGCGTCTCCTACCTCGTGCAGATGCCGAAGGCGCTGACCGGCTACGGATTCGACGCGTCGATCCTGCGCGCCTCCGTCCAGTTCCTGCTGCCCGGTGCGATCGTCTCGCTGCTCGCCTCGCCCATCGGCGGCCAGTTGGTCCGCCACCGCGGCCCGCGGATCGCGCTGGCCCTGGCCGCCGGGCTCGGCGCCGTCGGCTTCGGCTGGCTGGCCCTCGACCACGGCAACACCTTCTCGGTGATCGGCGCCGGCGTCATCGTCGGTGCGGCCGTCAGCTTCGGCTACGCGGCCATGCCCGCCGTGATCATGTCGAGCGTCCCGCACCACCAGAGCGGCATCGCCAACGGCATCAACTCGATCTCCCGCTCGACCGGCAGCGCGATCGGCAGCGCCATCGTCACGACGATCCTGGCCTCCAAGACCATCGAGCACCTCCCGCCGGGCGTTCCCGCCCTGCCCGCCGAATCCGGTTTCACCCTGACGTTCGGCATCGGCGCGGCGGCGTTCGCCCTGGTCGCCCTGATCAGCTGGACCGGGCTGCGCAAGGGCCACGGCCCCCGCGTGACGGAGCCCGTCGCCTCCGGCGAGGCGGCTGCGGCCCCGGCCCCGAAGGTGGCCGAGACGGCCGACGCCGTCTGATCCCCACCCGTACACCGAAACCGCCCCCGGCCCTCCCGGTCCGGGGGCGGTCCGCGTCTTCCGCCCGGTCCTCCCGGGGCAGGGTCCGCGGCTCGCGCGGGTGGCGGCCGGTGGGACGGCCCCGGCTGGGTAGGCTTCCCAAAACGGTGCGCGGAGTTCGGGGCGGGGTGGGGTCATGGGTCGTCAGGCGGGGCTGCGGGGTGCGGCGGTGGCCGTGGCGCTGCTGCTGGGACTGTCGGGATGCGGTCGGTCCGGCGGGAGCGCCGGCGGCGGTCCCCCGGCCGGCGGTGACGCGAAGCCCGCGGCCGGGGACGTACTGCCCGGCATGGTCAGCGCGGCCGTGGCCCGGACGCAACTGGCCGCGCTCGTGGTCGGCAAGCCCGCGACGATGGCCGGCTACAGCCGCGACAAGTTCACGCACTGGGCCGAGCAGGGCAACAAGTGCGACACCCGCGAGGTCGTCCTCAGGCGC
This sequence comes from Streptomyces sp. NPDC054883, assembly GCF_053610645.1. Taxonomy (NCBI): domain Bacteria; kingdom Bacillati; phylum Actinomycetota; class Actinomycetes; order Kitasatosporales; family Streptomycetaceae; genus Streptomyces; species Streptomyces sp. NPDC054883. Next base: position 127,907 of record NZ_JBSGYT010000001.1, read on the forward strand.
GACGGCAAGAACGTCACCCAGGACGCGGAGTGCCGGGCGGTGTCCGGCACCTGGAAGAGCCTGTACGACGGCGCGGACATCAGCGACGCGGCGAAGCTGGACATCGACCACATGGTCCCGCTCGCCGAGGGCTGGCGCTCCGGCGCCGCCGCCTGGGACGCCGCGAAGCGCAAGTCCTTCGCCAACGACCTGACGCGCCCCCAGCTGCTGGCCGTCTCAGCGGCCTCCAACCGTTCGAAGGGCGACCAGAGCCCGGACCTGTGGCAGCCGCCGGACAAGGCGAGCTGGTGCCAGTACGGGCGCGCCTGGACCACCGTCAAGTCCCATTACGGGCTGACCGTCACCCCACCGGAGAAGGCCATGCTCAGCACGATGATCGACACCTGCGCCTCATGAGCGCGCCGCGGCAGTGGCAGGACACCGTCACCGCCGGACCCGGCGGCGCCATGACCGACGAGGTCGGCGTGATCACCGGGGACCTCACGCTGCGCACCCTGGCCGGGCCGGACGGCAAGGTGCGCTTCGATATCCAGTACCTCGACGCCGACGAGTGGTACACCCTCACGGGCAGTCCCGTCGCCCATGGTGATCCGTACGCCCTCCACCTGGCGGCCCTGCGGGCGGTCCGCGCGGGCGGCGGCGCCGTGGCCCCGCACCCCGGCACTTGACCGACCCGCCGCCCGTCGCCGGGAACGCGCTGGTCAGCGCGGCTGCGGGCTGACAGACTGAGGTGGCTCCATCACCCCCAGGAGGACCTATGGCCGACGAGACCGACACCCCGCAGGACGAATCCCCCGCCGAGGAGGCCAAGCGCAAGTTCCGCGAGGCCCTGGAGCGCAACGCGGCGAACGCGCATTCCCAGCAGGCCCACCAGAGCCGGGCGAAGGTACAGGGCGCCAGCAGCGGCCCCGGCGGCAAGAACAAGAAGGTGCGCCGCAAGACCGGCTGACGCGTTCCGCCGGGCGGCCCGGACCCCGCGCGGGGTGCGCCGCCCAGCGGGCGTGTCGCCTTCCGGTCCGCGGATCGTTGGGCCGCATGGGTGACGGGCGATAACCCCCGGGCAGGTCGGTAGTTGATCTGGACGTACCCGCCGGGGACAGCTCATGCGACAGAAGGATTCCTCACCATGCTCAAGAAGTTCATGGCCACCGCCGCGGTCACCGCTTCCGTAGTCGGCGCCGGAGCCATCGCCGCCTCCCCGGCGATGGCGATCGGCAACGACAACGGCGTGAACACCGTCAACGGCAACGGCGCCGCGCAGATCTACGGCAACCAGAAGACCGAGGGCGCCATGAGCCCCCAGCTGAGCCTGGTCCAGGGTTCGCTGAACAAGCTCTGCGTCGGCCTGCCTGCCAAGGTCAACGCCCAGTCGCTGATCGCCCTGCTCAACATCGGCGTCCAGGACATCAACGTCCTGTCCAACCCGCAGAACCAGCAGTGCACCGAGAACTCCACCCAGGCCAAGGGCGACGAGTCCCTGTCGCACATCGTGGACAACATCCCGGTCCTGTCCGGGAACCTGTCCGCCGGCAGCTGACCACTTCTCACCCCGGACCGGCCGGGCCGGCCAGAGCCACACCGCCC
>NZ_JBSGYT010000001.1:129500-271727 GCF_053610645.1 Streptomyces sp. NPDC054883
GGCCGGCGCGCGATCCGCCCCCGGCGGCGGTCCCCACCTACCCCCCCCCCCGGGCGCCGCGGCCGGGGCCCTCCCCCCCGGTCCGGCGTTTGTGCAAGCCGAACGCGCCAAAAGCAACAGCTTTGGTCTAGACCTTGACAGGTCCAGACCAGCTTCGCTTCAGTGGCCGTAGTTGCCCCCACGGCAACTCCCCCCACTGAAGGAGCAGTTCCGTGATCCGTGCGCTACGCCGCCGCGCCCTGTCCATGGCCGCGGCCGCCGCCGTGACCCTCGGCCTCGCCATCGCCCTGCCCGCCTCCCCCGCCGCCGCGGCTCCCGCCTGCACGGGCTCCTGGGCCGCCTCCGCCGTCTACACGAACGGCATGAGCGCCTCGTACGCCGGACACAACTGGCAGGCCAAGTGGTGGACCCAGGGCGAGACCCCGGGCACCACCGGACAGTGGGGGGTCTGGTCGGACCAGGGCGCCTGCGGTGGCGGCGGCCAGGACCCGGACCCGGGCACCGGCGATCCGTCCGGATTCGTCGTCAGCGAAGCCCAGTTCAACCGGATGTTCCCGAACCGGAACCCCTTCTACACCTACAACGGGCTGGTCGCGGCGCTCTCGGCGTACCCCGCCTTCGCGCACACCGGCGACGACACCGTCAAACGGCGCGAGGCCGCCGCCTTCCTCGCCAACGTCTCCCACGAGACCGGCGGCCTGGTCTACATTGTGGAGCAGAACACCGCCAACTACCCGCACTACTGCGACGCTTCCCAGCCCTACGGCTGCCCGGCCGGCCAGGCCGCCTACTACGGCCGCGGCCCCATCCAGCTGAGCTGGAACTTCAACTACAAGGCGGCGGGCGACGCGCTCGGCATCAACCTCCTCGCCAACCCCTACCTGGTCGAGCAGGACCCGGCCGTCGCGATGAAGACGGCGCTCTGGTACTGGAACACGCAGAACGGGCCGGGCACCATGACCGCCCACACCGCCATGGTCGGCGGCGCCGGCTTCGGCGAGACGATCCGCTCCATCAACGGCTCCCTGGAGTGCAACGGCGGCAATCCGGCGCAGGTCCAGAGCCGGGTGAACGCCTACCAGAGCTTCACCCAGGTGCTGGGCGTCACCCCGGGCGACCACCTCACCTGCTGACCCGGCCCGCACTCAGCCCGCGCGCAGGGCCGTCGCCAGCTGGGCCCGCGAACGGACGTCGAGCTTCTGGTAGATGCGGGTCAGCCGGGACTCCACCGTCTTCACGCTGAGGAAGAGCTTCGCGGCGGCCTCCTGGTTGCTGGCGCCCTGGCTGACGAGCAACGCGAGGCGGGTCTCGGCCTCGGTCAGCGCCGCCACCCCGGGGTGCCGGGCGGCGGCTTCGGGGGCGCTGTCGCGGGCGAGGTCCAGCCAGGGTTTCGCACCGGCCCGGTCGAACACCTCGGCCGCCTCGCGCAGCGCGGTACGGGCCGGGGCGCGGCGCCGCCGGCGGCGTTCGACGCGGGCCAGGGCCAGGAGCGTACGGCCGCGTTCGAGGGGCAGGCCGAGCACGTCGAACCGCCGGGCCGTGGCCTCCAGCAGGGCCACGGCCCCCTCCGCGTCACCCTGCGCGGACAGGCACAGGCCCCGGGCCCGGTCGAGGGCGGCCAGCACGCTGTAGCGCCCGAGCGCGAGGGCCACCGTACGGACCGAGTCCAGCAGTTCGGCGGCCTCACCGGGGGCGTCGGCCGCGACCAGGGCTTCGGCCAGCTCCCCGTGCCAGCGCAGGATCGAGGGGTCGACCACCTGCTGGGCCGCTTCCAGGCCGGCGACCCGGCGCAGCGTGGCCACCGCCTTCGCGGCGTCGCCCGTGGCCAGTTCGACCAGGCCGAGGGCGTACAGGGCGCGGGAGAGGAAGACCTGGTCGTGCTCCTCCTCGGAGGCCTGGATGCCGCGGCGGGCGTAACCGGCGGCCCGGGCGAAACTGCCGCCGGTGGCTTCCGCCATGGCGGCGACGTACCAGGCGGGGCCGGGCGAGAGGCCCGCCTCGATGGTCAGCTCCAGGGCGCGCCGGGCGTGCGCCGCTCCGGCCGCGCACCTGCCGCGCCGCAGCTCGACCTCGGTGAGGCTGCGCAGCACCTCGAAGACGTCCTCGGCGGAGCCGGTGCGCCGTACCGCGGGGAGCAGGACGAGCAGCTGGCGGTGGGCGTCCTCCAGACGGTCGTCGAAGAGGGCGTGCCGGACGGCGAGGTACTGCGGCGCGTTGCGCATGCCGAGCGGCACTTCGGGGGCGGGCAGGGCGAGCGCCTCCGCGAGGATGTCCTCGGCCCCCGGGTCGCCGAGGATGCGGCCCATGCGGGCCCGTACGGTCAGGGCCATGGCTTCGGCCACCTGATCGCCGCCGAGCGCGGCCAGGGCTCCGGCCTCGGCGGCGGCGTCCCGGGAGCGCACGGGGTCGCCGTCGCTGAGGTTGTGCTTCCAGGCGACCCGGAGCCGGACGGCGGCCAGCAGCGCCGGGTCCCCGGCGGCGTCGTCGATGGCGTACGCGAAGGTCTCGTCGAGGTCGGCCAGGGCCTGCCCGGCGGCGTCGATCACGGCGAGGCGGGCGCGTACCCGGTCGGCGGGCGAGGCGTCGCGGGCGAGGACGGCGCGGGTGGCGCGCCGGGCGAGGTCGGCGCGGCCCGCCCAGCCCGCGTCCTCGGCGGCCGTGACGAGCCGGGCCAGTTCCTCCTCGGGCCGGCCGGAGGGGGTGCGTTCGGCGGCGAGCAGCCCGAGTTCGGCGGCGAGGGCCCGCTGGCCGCGGCGCCGGCAGGCCGCGGCGGCGTCGGTGATCTCGGCGGCGAGGCGGGCGTCGGGGGTGTCCACCGCCAGCGCCCGGTGCCGTACGGCCTGGACGGGGTCGTCCACGGCGGCGGCGAGCGCGGCGTGCCCGGCGGCCCGCTCGGGCCAGCCCGCGTCGGCGGCCAGCGCCGTGGGCAGCGCGCCGGCGGTGAAGCGGACGGCGCCGTCCTCCCCCACGGTGACCAGTGCGGCCCGTTCCGCCTCGGCCAGTTCGGCTTCGGCGTCGGGGCGGCCGGCCCGGCGCAGCAGGGCGGTGGTGGGGCGGGCGGCGAGGGCGGCGAGGAGCAGGGTGCGGCGGGCCCGTGCGGGGGCTTCGGCGAGCAGCCGCCGGGCGACTTCGCGGGCCTGCCCGGAGATGGGCAGGGTGTCGGCGTGGTGGGCGCCGGGGCCGCCGTCGCGGGATCCGGCGGCTTCGGTCAGGGAGTGGCCGAGGGCGAGGGCCAGGCGCGGGTTGCCGCCGCTGGCCTGGTGGATCCGGCCGGCGAGCCGGGCGGGCAGCCCGTGGCGCACGAGCAGTTCGGCGACTTCCTCCGCGCCGAGCGGGGGCACCCGGACGGCGGGGGTGGCGGGCCCGCACAGCGGTCCGGCGACGGGCGCGCCGCCCTGGACGCATTCGGCGACCAGCACCCGGACCCGCGGCGGGGTGAGGCGCAGGGCGAAGCGCAGCAGGCCGGTGCTCTCGGCGTCGAGCCACTGGGCGTTGTCGATGACGAGGAGGACGGGACTGCGGACGGCGAGGGTGCGCAGCACCTCGACGACGGCGAGGCGCAGCGCGACGTGGTCGCGCCCGGCGCCCGGGGTGTCGGTCTCGCGGCGCAGCAGGGCGATCGCGGTGCGCTGCGGTCCGGCGAGCCGTTCGAGGGCGGCGCCGGGGACGGAGGCGAGCAGGGCGGCGGCCGACGCCTCGGGTATTCGCTGGTCGGCGGCTTCCGGGGCGAGGTGGAGCACCGTCTCGCGGCGGGCTTCGGCGGCGGCCGCGACGGCGCGCACCACCTCGGTCTTGCCGGCGCCGGCCGGTCCGGTGAGGATCGCCCGGCCGTGGGTGGTCAGCGCGCGGTCGACCGCCGCGATGAGTTCCCCGTGTCCGACGCCTGTGTCAGCGTTCCCCGTCGCCGCCACGCAGAGCCACCAGCCTTTCGCGCCCCTGTCCTGTGCTTTTCCTGTGAGACGCGACAATACGAGGTCAGCCGCCGGGCGGACCCCCTTTGTGACGCAGAAATCAGCCGGCCGGCCGGAATGCCCGAAGGACCTGCCGGTACGGGAGGTACCGGCAGGTCCGGGGGCTGGGTTGGTCCGTACCAACGGGCCCGTCAGGGCTGGAGTTGGGGGGCTCCGGCTGCCTGACGGACGCGCGTGCGGGCCGGGCTCAGAAGCCGAGGCTCCAGGAGTCGATGTAGCCGGTGTCGGCGGCGGCGACGTCCTGGACGCGCAGCTGCCAGGTGCCGTTGGCGGGCAGGGCGGAGGCGTCCACGGTGTACGTGGTGAACACGTTGTCCGCGCTGTCGCCGGAGGAGCTCTGGAGCCGCTTGACGGTGCCGTTCGGGGCGACCAGGTCGATGACGAGGTCGCCGCGGTAGGTGTGCTTGATGTCGACGTTGACCTTGAGGGCGGCCGGGGCGTTGCCGGTGATGCCCGAGACGGTGACCGAGGAGGAGACGGCGCCGCCGTTGTCCGGGATCGCCACGTCCGTGGTGTTCTCGAACACCGGTGTGACCGGGGTGGAGGTGACGGCGTTGACGGTGGCGGCCGCGTCGGCGAGGCCGGCGCCGCAGCCGCCGGTGCAGGCACCGGCGAGCGGGCGGGCGTTGGCCTTGATGGCCGACTTGATCTGCGCCGGGGTGAGGGACGGCTTGGCGGCCACCAGGAGCGCGGCGAGGCCCGCGACGTGCGGGGAGGCCATGCTGGTGCCCTGGTACGGCTTGTAGATCTCCGCACCCGGGGTGGTGGCGCCCGCGTTCAGCGAGGAGAGGATGCCGTTCTCGGGGGTGGTGACGGTGCCGGGCGTGTCGGTGGCGCGGCGGGTCTCACCGCCGGGGGCGGTGATGTCGATGCGGGTACCGAAGTTGGAGTAGAAGGAGCGGTCGCCGGTGCGGTTGGACGCCGCCACGGTGATCACGTTGTTGCAGCTGGCGGGGGTGAAGCCCGACGCGTCGGCGTTGCTGTTGCCGGCGGCGACCACGACGGTGGTGCCGCGGGCGACGGCCGCGTTGATGGCGTTCTGGTAGCTGGTGCCGCAGGTGCCCGAACCGCCGAGGCTCATGTTGATGACCTTGGCGGGCGTGGCGTTCGCCGGGATGCCGGGGACGGAGCCGCCGGAGGCCCAGGTGATGGCGTCGACGATGTCCGAGGTGGCACCGCCGCACTTGCCGAGGACGCGGACGGGCTGGATCTTCGCGTTGTACGCGATGCCGGCGACGCCCTTGGCGTTGTTGGCGGCCGCGGCAATGGTGCCGGCGACGTGGGTGCCGTGCCAGGAGGAGCCGCTGGCCGTGGAGCCGGTGCCGCACTCGCCCGCCGCGCTCCAGTCGCCCTGGTCGGCGGGGTTGTTGTCGCGGCCGTTGCCGTCGCGGGCGGCGGTGGAGTCGCTGATGAAGTCGTAGCCGGCGACGATGTTGGGGGCGACGTCGGAGTGGGTCACGTAGCCGGTGTCGATCACGGCGACGGTGACGCCGGAGCCGGTCGTCTTGTCCCAGGCGGCGGGCACGTTCATGCCGGCGGTGGGCTCGAAGAGGTCCCACTGCTTGGCGTACTCGGTGTCGTTCGGGGTGGCCATGGCGTAGGCGCGGGCGTCCGGCTCGACGTAGGCGACGTCCGGGTCGGCGCGGAACTGGGCCATGACGTCGGCCGCGTCGGCGGGGGCGGTCGCACCGCCCAGGCTGACGAGGGCGGCGCCGGTACCGAGGCGGCGGTCGAACTTCGCCTTCTTGCCGGCCTTCTTGGCCTTGGCGGCGGCATCGGCGGCGGCCGCGGTGTTGGAGCCGGCCTCGGCGGCGGAAGGCTTGTAGCCGACGATCAGGTTCTGCACGGGCGCGGCGCCCGGGACGGCGGGGGCGGCGGCGGCCGGGAGGGTGGCGGCGGGGTCCGAGGAGCCGGTCACGGCCATGGAGGCGGTGGCGGAGCCTGCCAGCAGGGTGACGGACATGGCCGCCACGGATATGAGCCGACGTCTGGATGCGTGCACGTGTTCCCTTTCGCGGGCCGTTTCCGGGCAGGCCGGAGCGGCCGGTTCGAGCTGTGTGGGAGGTGGGCCGGCGGCCGGGGCGGGCCGGGAGCGGGCTGGTCAGACCCGCTCCGGACACCACCGCGCGCCGCGTTGCCCGACCGCGACGGCGGGGCAGGGCAACGGCGGTACCGGCGATCCCGCCCGGCCGCGCAAGGCTTCACACCATGTGGGGTTGGTGCGGGGGCAGTTCGTGGCGGGGGAAGACCGCCGGTGGGCAGACAGTAGGCAACACCCGGATGAACTCGATACGGGGAAAACCCTTGTCCGGCCTCTCCCCTCGGCGAAGGGGGCTACCGGAGCGGGTGGAGTGTTCGGAAATACGTCCAGCTGGTCTCGTTGGGCCCGGTCCACTTCTCCGGGGCGCGGGCGAACTCCGGACGGTGCGCGGCGATGTGGGAACGGGTGCGCTCGGGGGCTTCGTCGTAGGAGGCGAGTTTGCGGCCGCGACAGTGGAAAGTGAGACCGCCGGGGCGCTGGCCCTGTTCCATCCACGGCAGCCACGGGGACATGCGGGTCCAGGACATCGTGGCCGGGACGCTGGGTGCGTCGGTGGTCAGGACGGACGCGGGGGCGAAGAACTGGAACAGCTCCAGGGCCCGGTAGGTGTCGTCGGCGGAGTTCAGCGGGTACTGGGCGACCGGCAGGGGCGAGGGGTAGGCCAGGGGGATCTCCAGGCTGAAGCAGACCTGGTCGCCGAGTTCCGTCAGCGGGACGGGGAAGGGGCGCCACCGCTGGTTGGCCGGGTCGTTCCAGACGTGGACGACCGGTTTGTCCTGCCAGGTCTCCAGGATCTCGCGGGTCCCCGGGTCGAGGTAGAAGGCCGCCTCGCGGGTGAGGAGCTGGTACGTGCCCTCCTCCTCGCCCCGTACGAGCCGGGCCAGGTTGAGGCCCTCGAAGCCGAAGAGGTGCCGGTAGGGCTCTCCCGGCGACCAGGAGTGGACGTCACCGGTCCACCAGAAGGCCACCTCACCGCCGTCCAGCGAGGCCCGGGTGCGGGCGAAGGCCTGGAAGCTCTCTTCGGGAGTCATACCGGGTACTGTGCGCGGTCGCCGCGCGGCCGCGCAAGAACGCCACCGTCCGGCCCGCGGATGCCCGGTTGACTCAGGTGGCGGGCACCGGCAACCGTGACCGCCATGGGGAACGAACACCGACTGCTCGCGCTGCTGGTCTGCCTGGTCCTGGGCGGCGGGCTGACGGCCGCCGTACTCGGGGCGTCCCGGGCCGCCGGGCCGGGCGCGGGCTCCGTCGCCGCGGACTTCGCCGCCCCGCACGACATGCTTCCCGAGCCCGGACTGCTGCCCGCCGGGCCGGACGCCTCGACCGGTACCGTGACGGTGGATTGCGGCCGCAACGGTGAAGGCCACTACAACCAGGACAACCTGGTGGTCTCGCCGGGGCTGCGGGCGGGTGCCCACCACACCCACGCCTACGTGGGCAACCTCTCCACCGACGCGCTGTCCACGGACGCCTCCCTCGCGGGCGCTCCCACCAGTTGTGCGGGCGGCGACCGGTCGACGTACTACTGGCCGGTCCTGCGCCGCACCGACCGCCCGGGCCGGGATCCGCACGAGAGCGCGGCGGGGCACGGCAACACGGGCGAGATCCTGCCGGAGTCGGCGGTGACGGTGGAGTTCCGCGGCAGCCCGGTCGGCAAGGTGGTGCCGATGCCCCGGTTCCTGCGCGCGGTGACCGGCGACGCCGTCGCGTACACGGCGGGCGGCGGCGCGGACGTCCGGGCCCGCTGGGGCTGTTCCGGCTCACCGGGACTGGCCTCCGCGCACTATCCGCGCTGTCCGGCCGGGCAGCGCGTCACCCGCACCCTGGTCTTCCCGAGCTGCTGGAACGGGCTGGACAACGACAGCCCCGGCCACCGCTCGCACCTGCGGTTCCCCACGTCGAGCGGCGTCTGCCCGCAGGGCACCTTCCCGGTCCCGCAGCTGCGCATCTCGCTGGCGTACGACGTGCCCCCGGGCGCGCCCTTCGCGCTCGACTCCTTCCCCGAGCAGCTGCACAGTCCGAAGACGGACCACGCGATGTTCGTGAACGTGATGACCGACGCGCAGATGCGGGGCGTGGCCGACTGCCTCAACGAGGGCCGCGGCTGCCGGAACTGAGCGCCGCAGCCGCCGCGTGACGCGGGTCACATGAACCCGCGCCGACCGGGGTTCGTGTTCGGACCGCACCACGCAAGCGAGGAAGACGGAGAGGGTGAGATGGCCGGACCACTGTGGCCCCGCACTCGGCGGGGCTCGACCGATGAGGCACTGATCACGTCGGTGTACGAGGAGCACGGCCACGCCCTGCTCGCGTACGCCACCCGGCTCACCGGGGACCGGGCCGCCGCCGAGGACGTCGTCCAGGAGACCCTCCTGCGGGCCTGGCGGCACTCCGAGGTGCTGGTCAACGGGAAGGGCTCGGTGCGCGGCTGGCTGCTCACGGTGGCCCGCAACATCATCACCGACCGGTACCGGGCGAAGGCGGCCCGGCCGCCGGAGGTCTCGGGCGCGGCGGCCGCTCCCCCGGTGGAACTGGACCACGCGGACTCCGTCGTCGACACCGTGACGGTGCTCGGCGCACTGGACCGGCTGACGCCGGAACACCGCGACGTGCTCACCGAGTTGTACTACCGCGAGCGCAGCGTCGCCGAGGCCGCCGACCGGCTCGGCATCCCGGCGGGCACGGTCAAATCGCGTGCGCACTACGCGCTCAAGGCCCTGCGCGAGGTCTTCACGGAGAGCGCGAAGGAAGGCAACAGGAGCAAACGATCGGGCAGGCCGCCCCAGCAGCCCGGCGGACTGCGGGAGGTGGTGGCATGAGCCGGCAGCGGCACGAGGAGGAACTGCTCGGCCCGTACGTACTCGGAGTCCTCGACGAGGCGGACGTACGGCGCGTCGAGGAGCACGTCGGCGATTGCGTGCAGTGCCGGGAGGAGGTGGCCGCGTTGCGCGAGATGGAGAGGGCCCTGGGCGAGGTTCCACCGGAGGCGTTCCTCAACGGGCCGCCGCAGGGCGGCGACCTGCTGCTCCGTCGCACGCTGCGGCAGGTCCGCGGCGAACGGGCCGCGCGGGCGCGCCGGCGCTACGGACTGGCGGGAGTGGCCGCCGCCGCCGCGCTGGCGGCCGTGTTCTGGGCCGGTACGCAGCTGGGCACGGACGGCGCGCAGAACGTCGCACAGCCCCCGCCGCCGTCCCCGACGGCACCGCCCGCGCCCTCGGCGGTGCCCGGAACGCGGGTGGCGTCCGCGACGGACGGGGGCAGCGGCGCGCGGATGACGGTGCAGGTGGTGCCGGCGGCGGCCTGGGTGCGGGTGCACGCGGCCGTGACCGGCGTGCCTGCGGGCGAGCGCTGCCGGCTGGTGGTGGTCTCCCGGGACGGGACGCGCAGGACGGCGGGCGGCTGGGTCGTGGGCACCGCGGAGCACGGCGAGGGCAAGGGGGCCTCGCTGGACGGTTCGGCGGCCGTGGCGGCGGCCGACGTCCAGGAGGTCCTGGTCGAGAACGAGTCGGGCAGGACGTTCGTGTCGGTGCCGGTGCGGACGTAGCGACCGCAGGCCGGAGGCCGGACGTGACGGGGCCCGGGAACATATCCAGTTCCCGGGCCCCTGTGTGCCACCCAATTGCGCACACCGGCGGCGTTTAAGAGTCGCGGATCAGTCTTAAACCGACGTGTTCTGCCTTTGAACTACCGCGCCACGGAGAGAGGCGCAGGAGGGACTTGAACCCCCATCCGTCGATGATCGTCCGCGCTCGGTCGATCCGGTGTTCGGCGGCGAATACTGAGACTGGAGCGAGAATCTGAGGTTCAGGGGCCGCCTCTGCCAGGCTTGGGCCACCCCCGCGTGTGGTGCGGGGGGAGGGATTCGAACCCCCAACTGACGCCCCGTGTCAGCTTCAACATCAGTTTCAGCTTGCGCTCATCGCGCCACCCCCCGCTCGCACGGGGGGCGATCTCGGGGCTACCTGAACAGGTAGCCGAACACGGCGTCGCCGATCCGCTGGTCGGTGACCTCGACGCCGTTGGCCTCTTCGCGGGCGAACTTGACGGCCTGCTGGATCTTCTCGACGCGGTCGAGGAGTTCGTTCACCCGGCGCGCCGGCAGCGCCCCGGAGAACTTCACCGTGGTCCAGTAACCGACCGGGACGTCCTCGTAGTACACCTCGACCTGCGCCGGGTGCTTCTCGGTCGCCTCGGCCTTGACGTGGTTGCGCGGGACCTTCCTCGTCCGGATGGTGCGGACCGGGTCGGTCTTCCACGAGTCCGTCGAGGGGTCCAGGTTCCAGGACTCCGACGCGTCCAGCACCGGCAGCTTGCGCACGAAGGTGTGCAGGTCGGTGAGCTGCTTCTCCAGGAAGAGCAGGTACGGGACGGGGACCTGGGCCAGCAGCACCTGCCCGTCGACGACGACGTCGGCGGCTGCGGTGCGGTTGGCCCAGTCCTTGGTGGCCGTCACGTCGAAGAGCCGGGTGAGGGTGCCGGCGGTCGCGCGCAGCACGTCCTCGGCCTTGACCTGCACCCGGGTGGACTCGGGCGGCAGCTGCTCGCCCTCCTCGTCCTTGGGCTGGTACGTCCGGGAGATGCCCGCGAGCAGGGCGGGCTTCTGGACGTCCTGGTGAGCCTGGGTGAGCTCTTGGAGCGACTTGGACTTGACGCCCTTTTCGACGGCGATGATCTGATTCAGCTTCGGCACGTGGTCAACCTAGCAGGGCCACTCGTACGGGCATTCGTATTTTTCCGCCGACCGCAAACCGCTCAGCCCAGCCGGACCGGCAGGTCGAACAGGTCGTTCTGGGTCAGGATCGGCTTGTTGCGCAGCTCCTCGCGCGGGACGGCGAGCGCGAGGTCCGGGAAGCGGGCGTAGAGCGCGGGGAGCGCCACCAGCGCCTCCAGGCGGGAGAGGGCGGCGCCGGGGCAGACGTGCGGGCCGTGCCCGAAGGAGATGTGCCGGTTGGGGGTGCGGGTGACGTCGAACTCGCCCGCGTCCTCGCCGTGCTGGGCCTCGTCGCGGCCGATGGCGCCGAAGGAGACGATCAGGCCCTCGCCCTTCGGCAGGATCCGGTCGCCGACCTCGATGTCCTCGGCGGCGAAGCGGATCAGGACGTGCGAGGTCGGAGTGGACCAGCGCAGGGTCTCCTCGATGACGTTCTCCCACGGCACTTCGCCCTTGAGGACGCGTGCGCGCTGCTCGGGGTGGGTCTCCAGGGCGACGACGGCGTTGACGATGAGGCTGATGGTGGTCTCGTGACCGGCGGCGACCATCAGCTGGAGGGTGTTGGTGATCTCCTCGGTCGTGAGGTGGTCGCCGTTCTCCGAGGCCGCGATCAGGGCGCTGGTCAGGTCGTCGCCCGGGTTCGCGCGCTTGGACTCGACGATCCTGGAGAACAGGGCGGACAGCTCGGCCATCATCTGCGGCACTTCCTGCGGCAGCGTCTGCGTCGAGAAGAACTTCTCGAACAGCGCCTTGAGACGCGGGTGTTCGGCGCCGTCGACGCCCATGAGCCCGCTGATGACGTTCATCGGCAGCGGGTAGGCGAACTCCGCCTTGAGGTCCACGGTCCCGCCGGCCGGCAGTCCGGCCAGCCGGTCGAGCATCCCGGTCGTCAGGGCCTCGATGCCGGCGCGCAGCTTCTCCACCCGGCGGACGGTGAGGGCCTGCGCGACGAGGGTGCGCAGGCGCCGGTGCTCGTCGCCGTCGACGGTGAGCATGGAGCGGCCGGGGTTGGCGAGGCCGATCAGCGGCCAGTCCTGGGGGATCTCACCGCGCTGCCAGGCGCCCCAGACGTTGATGTCCTTCACCAGGCGGGCGTCGGTGAGCAGCGCCCGCGCCTCGGCGTGACGGGTGACGGCGTAGACGCCGACGCCGCCGGGCAGGACCACCCGGGCCAGCGGTCCGGCGGCCCGCAGCGCGGCGCTCTCGGCGTCGAGGTCGGCGACGAAGGGGTCCAGGGTGATGGCGGCGGGTCCCGTGTGGTCGATCGGGCACGTCATCTGGAGCCTCCGAGGGCGGGGGTCGGGGTGAAGGTCACGGGCAGGGCGGAGAGGCCGCGCAGCCAGGGCGAGGGCCGCCGGGCGAGGTCGGCGGCGGGCACCGCGAGGTCGACGTCCGGGAGCCGGTCGAGGAGCACCTCGATGCCGGTCCGGGCGATGGCCTCGGCGACTTCCTGGGCGGGGAAGGGGCAGCGGTGTTCGCCGTGGCCGAAGGAGAAGAAGGCGTTGTTGCCGCCGGTCAGGGCCCCCGCGTCGGTGCGTACCTGCGGGTCGGCGTTGGCGGCGGCCAGGCCGAGCAGCACGAGGTCGCCCCGGTTGATGCGCTGGCCGCCGAGGTGCGTGTCGCGGGAGGTCCAGCGGCCGGCCACGTTCTGGGTGGGGGTGTCCTCCCACAGGACCTCGTTCATCGCTTCGGCGACGCTGTGCCGGCCGCCCGCAAGGGAGGCGGCGAACCGGTCGTCGGTGAGCATGAGGCGCAGCGAGTTCCCGATCCAGTCGGCGGTCGGCTGGTGTCCGGCGGCCAGCATCACCATCAGGTCCTGGGCGATCTCCTCGACGGTGAAGTCGCCCCGGTCGGCGAGCATCCGGGAGACGACGTCGTGGCCGGGGCGCACCAGCTTGTCCGCGATCAGCGCGAACATCGATTCGGCGAGGTGGCGCTGGCCGTCGAGGGCGCCCTCCCGGCCGTTGATCATGTCGTTCATGGCGGTGACGAGGCCGGGGCCCTGCTCGTCGGAGAAGCCGTAGATCCGGGCCAGGACGCGCAGCGGCAGCAGCATCGCGTACTGGCCGACGATGTCGCACTCGCCCTTGCCGCACAGCTGGTCGATCAGCTCGTCCGCGAAGCGTTCGGCGTGGCCCTTGAGTTCGAACGGGTCGACGGCCTCCAGCGCGCCGGAGACGACCGCCGCGCGCCGGCGGTGGCGTTCGCCGACGGTGTAGAGGATGGAGGGCTGCTTGCGGCCGATCATCGGGAGCAGGGGCCAGTCGGCGGGGATGCGGTCCCACTGGTTCCACAGGTCGGAGTCGCGGGAGAAGAGCTGGGGGTCGCTGGTGACCTGGTGCAGTTCGCGGTAGCCGAGGACCAGCCAGGCCGGTACGTCGCCGTCGAGGACGACCGGGGCGACGGCTCCGTGCTCGCGCCGCAGCTCCCGGTACAGCGCGATGGGATCGGTCTGGAACCGCGCGCCGCCGAGGTAGACGGGCTGCGGTTCGCGGTCGGCGGGGGTGGTCACGGGGCGGGCTCCGGGGTGTGGGACAGGGCGGCCGTCTGCAGGTGGCGGACGAGGGAGATCAGGACGTCCTTGCTGGAGGCGCGCGAGCGGGCGTCGCAGAAGACGAGCGGCACCTCGGGCGGCAGGTCGAGCGCCTGGCGGATCTCTTCGGCGGTGTGGCCGGGGCCGCCGAAGTCGTTGCAGGCCACGACGAAGGGCGTGCCGTGGTGTTCGAGGCGGTCGATGGCGTACCAGGAGTCGGCGAGGCGGCGCGTGTCGACGAGGACGACCGCGCCGAGGGTGCCGGAGAACAGCCGGTCCCACAGGAACCAGAAGCGTTCCTGCCCGGGCGCGCCGAAGAGGTAGAGCACGTTGCGCGCGTCCAGGGTGATCCGGCCGAAGTCGAAGGCGACCGTGGTGGCGTTCTTCCCGGCCACGCCGTCGGTGTCGTCGACCCCTTCGCCCGCCCTGGTCATGGTTTCTTCGGTGTTCAGCGGCCGGATCTCGCTGACCGAGCGGACCATGGTGGTCTTGCCCACGCCGAAGCCGCCCACGATGACGATCTTCAGGCCGTTGTCGGCGGTGCTGCTGAGGGTCTGCCGGGTTTCACGCCGGTCAGAGGTTGCGGAGTCCAACGAGCACCTGCTCCAGGATGTCGGGGTCGGGAAGGCGGTACGCCGAACGCGGGTGCCGGGCGCTGATCCGGCCGGTGCCGAGCAGGTCGGCGAGCAGGATCCGGACGATCGACACGGGCAGGCCCAGCTCGGCGGCGATCTCGACGACCGCCGTCGGGTAGTGGCACATCCGCAGGATCGCCGCGTGTTCCGACTGCATGCCGGGAACGGGATCGCACTCGGCGACGATCAGCGTGACGAGGTCGAAGGCGTCCGAACCGGAGCTGCTGCGGCCGCCGGTGAGGGTGTAGAGCCGGTCCGGGGAGTCGTCCCGGCCCGGCCTGGTCCGGCTCAACCCCGGGGCCTCGCGATCAAATGCTCGCTCAGCTGCTCCACCAGTTCGGACATGTTGTGGCCGACCAGACCGGCGTCGGCGTCCTCGGCGGCGACGAGCGCGAGGTGCGCGCCTTCCCCGGCCTCGACGATGAACAGGATGCCGCCGTAGAACTCGGCCATGGCGGAGCGGACTCCCCCGGTGCCGTCGCCGAACTCGATCGAGGCACCGTGCGACAGGCTCTGGATGCCGGCGGCGATCGCGGCGAGCTGATCGGCCTGGTCGACGGAGAGCTCGGGGGTGCGGCACAGTTTGAGACCGTCCCGGGAGAGCACGAGCGCGTGGCGGGCACCGGGGGTGCGTTCCAGGAGGCCTTCCAGGAGCCAGCTGAGCGTCTCGTCGGTCGTGGAGCCGGTCATCGCGTGTTGCCTTCCGGGTGCGGGGGGTTGAGGGGCTGCTGTGCCGACGCGCCGCGCACGGCCTGCCGGAAGCTGCCGAAGCGGGCTGCGGACTGGGAGGCGCCGGCCGGGGCGGCCGGGGTGCGGGCCGCCGCGCGGGCGGCGGCTTCGGGTCCTTCGGGGTGGGCGGCGGCCAGGGTGCGCCCGCGCCGCCGCTGGGGCAGCCCGGTGTCGCCCGGCCGGGGGTCGCGGCCGGCGGCTCCGGGGTCCGCGTCGGAGGCCGTGGGTGCGGCGTCCGGGGCGTCGTCCCGCGGGACGGGGGTACGGTTCTGCGCGCGCCCGGCGCCGGCGGCGCCGCGCGGGCCCGGCCCGGGCTGCCCGGCCGGTTCCCCGGTCCGCGTCCCGGCGGCTCCGGCGGGCGCGGCCACCAGGGCGGGCACGGGCCCTGCTTCGGCCGGAGCACGGCTGATCAGCTCCTGCGGCAGCATCATCAGCGCGCCGGTACCGCCGCGCGCCGAGGGCCGGAACGACACCGTCAGCCCGTGCTTGCGGGCGAGCCGGCCGACGACCGCGAGCCCGAGGCGGGTTCCGGAGAGCCCCGCCAGGTCCAGGGACTCGCCGGTCACCGCCTGTTCGGCGCGGCGCAGCTGGACCTCGCTCATGACCAGGCCGCTGTCCTCGACGGTGATGATGATCCCGGCCGGCACCTCCTCCACGTACACGTGGACTTCGGCGGTGGGCGGCGAGAAGTTGGCGGCGTTGTCGAGAAGTTCCGCCAGGGCGTGCATGACGCCCTCGGCGGCGTGTCCGGCGACGGCGGCGTCGCTGGTGGAGTGGAGCCGGACCCGCTGGTAGCCGCCGATCCGGCCCATGGCGCCGCGCAGGATCGACTCCATGACGATCGGCTTCGCCCAGCGGCGGCCCGAGCGGGCCCCGGTGAGGACGGCGATGGAGTCCGCGAGGCGGCCGGCCTGGGCGGTGCGGTGGTCGAGGTGGAGCAGGTCGCCGAGGACGTCCTCGTCGGCGTGGCGGTGTTCCATCTCGCGCAGGTCGGCCAGCATTCCGGTGGCGAGCGCCTGCATCCGGCCGGCCGCGTTGGCGGCGGCGGCCATGGCGGCGGCCCGTCCGGACTCCGCGCGCCGCAGCTCTTCGCCGAGCCGCTCGCGGTCGGCGAGCTGGGCGACGGTCACCAGGTCGAGCTCGACCCGGTGGGCGGTCTTCAGCCGCTCCAGTTCCGCGGCGTGCTCCTGGGCGAGGCGTGCGTGCTCGGCGGTGCGGGCGGCGGCGTCACGGGTGGCGTCGGCGGTGAGCCGGGCGATGTGCCCGTCCCGCTCGGCGAGGTCGGCGCCGAGTCCGGCGATCCGGCCGCGCAGCAGGCGGCTGGTGCGCGTCAGCCAGGTGACGGCGAACGCGGCGACCGAGAGCAGCAGGACTCCGAAGACGGAGAACCAGCCGAGGGGGACTTGGACGGCCGACGGGGCCGCGGCCACCGCCGCCGTGCAGAGCACTCCGGCCGCCACCGCCGTGACGAGCAGGGCGAGGGCGGAGGGGCGAAGGGGGGAGGGCGACGCCGTCATCAATCAAAGCCTCAAACCGGGGCGTAAATGGAAGAGAGGGTTCCTGTGGCAACAAGCCCTCACTATAAGAGAATTGTTGATCAGTTTGGAAAGTTCTTGGTGAAAGTGACACTGAGTAATGGCCACTTAAGGCAGTTCTCAGGCGTTTTCTGCGGAATCCCCGGCTGCTACCGGACGATCATCACATTGCGGCCATGGCATCCTGTGACGTCACAACTCGCCGGGCGGGATCGGCGGACGTCCGGAAAATATGGGGAAGGTCCATGAGGCTCTGCTTCCTGGTGGAGGAGCACTACCGCCACGACGGCATGCCGAACGAGGTGATCCGGCAGCTGAGCGCGTGGGGCCACCAGGTGGACGTGCTGCGGCCGGGTGGCTCGCTGCTGCGCATGACCGACCTGGTGCGGGCCGGGGTCCACGACGCCTGGGTGCTCAAGACGGTGTCCGGCGGCCCCGGCCTGACCCTGCTCGAAGCGGCCGCCGCGACCGGCATGACCACCGTCAACGACGCCCGGTCGATCAGGGGCGTACGGGACAAGGCGCTGGCCGCCGCCATCGGGCGCGCCCGGGGCCTGCCGCTGCCGCCGACGTACGCCGTGGCCCGGCCCGAGCTGCTCGCGGAGATCCCGGCGTCCGAGTACCCCCTGGTCGTCAAGCCGGCGGACGGCAGCTCCGGCCGGGCGGTGCACCTGGTGGCCTCCCCCGACCGGCTCGCCGCGCTGCTGCCCGCCCTGGCCGGGGAGGGCATGCTCATCGCCCAGCCGTACGTGCCAAATTCGGGCATCGACATCAAGGTGTACTGCGTCGGCGGGGAACTGTTCGCCACCGAACGCTGCTCCCCCATGCACCCTGAGCGCTCCGTGCGCGAGCGTCGGGTACCGCTGCCCGCGGAAGTGGCCGCGATCGCCGCCCAGGTGGGTGTGGTGTACGGGCTGGACCTGTACGGGCTGGACGTGCTGCTGGGCCCCGACGGGCCGGTGGTGGTGGACGTGAACGACTTCCCGAGCTTCCGTCAGGTGCCGGAGGCGGCGGCCCGGGTGGCCCGGGCCGTGCTCGACCTGTCCCGCACCGGCGGCTCGGGGCCCCGTGTCCCGCCGCACCCCACGGCGCTCACCGTGTCGATCCCGGCGCAGGTGGCCGCCCGGGCGGGGGACGGCGCATGAGGGTCGGCCTGATCACCCCGGACGCCGGACACCCCCTGCTGGCGGGGGCGGCCGCCGCGCTCGCCCCCGCGCACGAGGTGGTGGTACTGGACCCGCGGGAACCGGACGCGGCGGCGGTGGCGGCCCGGGCGCGGGCGGACGTCTACCTGCTCAAGGCCCGCGATCCCCGGGCACTGGAGCTGGCGCGGACCCTGGAGCGGCGGGGCGCACCGGTGGTGAACACCGCGGAGGCGACGGAGCGCTGCCAGGACCGAACGGGCATGGCGGAGCTGGCCCGCCGGGCCGGGCTGCCCTTCGCGGCGACCACGGCCTTCCCCTCCCTGGACCGGCTGGCCCGGCAGGCCGGGGAGGGCCCGGGACTGCCCGGACTGCCCTGGCCCGTGGTGGTCAAGAGCCGGCGCAGCCGCAAGGGCGACCTGGTGGCCCGGGTCGACGGTCCGGCGCGGCTGCGCGAACTGGCCGCCGGATGGGGCGAGGAGCCGGTCGTGGTGCAGGCCTTCGTTCCCAACAACGGCTGGGACCACAAGCTGTACGCGATCGGCGACCGGGTCTTCTCGGGGGTGCGGCGCTCGGAAATGGCCCGGGAGGGGACGGAACCCGGCCGGCCGCGGAGCGAACCGCCGCCGCGGTGGGCGGAGCTGACGCGCCGGGTCGGCGAGGTCTTCGCACTGGACGTCTACGGGGTGGACTTCATCGACACCGGCGACGGCGTCCCGCTGATCGTGGACGTCAACGCCTTCCCGGGCCTGCGCGGCCGCCCCGGCGCCCCGGAGGCCCTGGCCGCCCTGGCGCTGCGCCGGGCGGCCGGGCCGCTCGGTCCCTGCTGATCAGGCGGTACGGCGCCTGGCGGCGCGGCGGACCAGGGTCAGGGTCAGGGCGACGGCCAGGGCGAGGCAGGAGGCCAGCGCCGCCGCCACCGTCAGGAGCCAGGCGGGCACGCCGCCGACGGTGAGCAGCTCGTCGCGGTAGACGGCCCGCCGGTACGGGGTGTCCTGGGCGGTGGCGCGCAGTTCGTGGTCGCCGTCGATCCGGGCCGGCTCGGGGAACTCCTGCTCGATCGCCGTGAGGAACACCGGGTCGGTACTGCCGGTGAGTTCGGCCACGGCCCCGCTCGGGGTGACGGTCCCGGCGAAGGCCACCTTCGGCGCGGCGCCGCCGATCGGGGAGACGGGCTCCATCCGGTGCGGGGCCAGGACGTACAGCCCGAGCGACTGGGCGGACTTGGCCCTGCGGGAGAGCCGCATCGGGTAGACGAGCCGGGGGCTGTCGAAGCGGATCCGCAACGGGTCGAGGTCCCCGGCCAGCGCCTTGGACCGGTCCCGGGGGGCGAGCCGGACGGCGACGTACTCCCACCCCTGGTCGACGTACGGCCGCAGCTCGGCGGAGAGCCCGTCCGGCAGCTTGAAGCCGTTGGTCTCCAGCCACCGCCGCAGGGCATCGGGGTCGGTTGCCGTCAGCCGCGCGACGTCGAAGTCGCCGAGCTGCTCGCGGCCGACGACACCGACGGACGCGCCGGGCATCGCGGCCCTGGCCCCGTCCCGGGAACCGGAGGAGAAGGGCCAGTCGTCCTCGCGCGGCCAGAAGTAGCCGCGGGTCCGGTGTTCGGGCACGGTGAGCCGGCCGAGGTCGGTGAACAGTTCCGCCTTGCCCAGCTCGACCGTGGCGCGGCCGGGCACCGGCATGATCCAGGCGGCCTTCTTCGCGTCCCCGTCGACCCTGAACCGCATGACGATCTGTTCGGTCCGTCCGTCCCAGCGCACGACGGAGGTCTCCCGCTGGACTCCGATCCGGGAGAAACCGTCGGGGATCATCGCTCCGCAGCCGCACGCGTACGCCGGGCCGACGAGGGATCCCAGCTGCGTCGCGAGCAGGGCGAACAGCAAGGTCAGGACTCTTCTTCTTATCGTTGCGTTCCACACGGCGTCTGGGACGACCGGCCACCGGATCCGGTTCCCCGCCCTCTGGTAAGGGCCGGTGGCGGGATCACATAATTGCGCCATGAGACGGACGGACAAGCCGCTGCGCAGCCCGCTGGTACCGGAGGCGGTGGAGGCCGAGATCGCGCGGCACGACTGGGAGTCCGTGCCGTGCGGGTGCGGGCGTTCCGCCGGCCATCTCCAGGACATGCTGTGGGACGCGGCCGAGGGGCACCCGGCCGCCTTCCACGCCCTCGCGGGTCACGTGTTCACCGAGACCAGGCTCCAGCCGCCGGCGCCCGCGGCGTGCGGGGTGCTGATGGCCGTGTGGGCGGCGGGTCCGCCCCGCGAGACCACCCGGGAGGCCCTGCTCTGGACGCTGCTCGCCCTGCTGGGCACCGAGGACGACGGCGGCTCCCACGAGGCCGGGCTGTACGGGCAGTGCGCCGCGTTCATCCGTACGGCCCTGCCCGCGCTGCGCCGGGAGGCCGCCGCCGGCCCCGGCTCGGTGACCGGCGCGTACGCGAAGGGCGTGGTGGAGATCCTCGACCTCTGCGCCTGACGGCTCACACGGCCCGTACGGTGACCCCTTCCCCGGTCAGGGCCGCGACGGCCTCGGCGGGGGCGCCGTCGTCGGTCACGACCGTGTGCAGGGCGGCGACGGAGGTGACGAAGGCCAGGGCGGTACGGCCGAGTTTGGCGGCTTCGGCGACCGCGATCACCCGGCGGGAGGAGGCGATCGCGGCGCGCTTGACCGCCGCGTCGGCCAGGTCGTAGGCGGTGAGGCCGTCCGCCGGGTCCAGGCCGCAGCAGCCGATGACGGCCGTGTCGAAGCGCAGCGCGGCCAGCGACGCCTCGGTGAGCGGTCCGGTCAGCGCCAGTTCGCCGGGGCGCGGCCGGCCACCGGGCAGCAGGAGGGTCAGCTGGGGCGCGCCGGTCAGGGCGTTGGCCGCGTGCAGCGACAGCGGCATGACGGTGAGCCGCCGGTCCGGTAGCTCCCGGGCCACCGCGAGGCAGGTCGTGCCGCTGTCGAGGACCACCGATTCGCCGTCCGCGAGGAGCGCGGCCACCTCGACGGCGATCCGGTGCTTGACGTCCGCACCTTCCCGCGCGCGCCACGCGAACGGCGGTTCCTCCCCGCGCAGCAGCAGGCTCCGGGCCCCACCGCGGAACCGTTCCAGCACTCCCTGCTCCGCCAGCACCTCCAGGTCCCGGCGGACGGTCATCTCCGAAGCCCCGGTGACCGCGGCCAGTTCGGCCACGCTCAGCTGCTCCCGGTCGCGCACCGCTTCGGTGATCTGCCTCAGTCGTTCCATGCTCGCCATAACGCAATTGAACACCGTCAATGTTCGAAACTCAATCTAGCGAACACAAATTCTGTTCTCTATGGTGGACTGCATGAGCAGATCCCTGCGGGCGGCACGCCTCGCCACTTTCTCGTTCTTCGGGCTCAACGGCTTCGTGATGGGCGTCTGGATCGTCCACATCCCCGCCGTGGAGCACCGCACCGGCATCGGTCACGCCGTCCTGGGCTCGCTGTTACTGCTGCTCGGCGCCGGCGCCTTCCTCGGCATGCAGCTCGCCGGACCGCTCACCGACCGCATCGGCTGCCGCCGGACGGTCCCGGCCGGTGCGGCGTTGTGCAGCGCGGCCCTGGTGCTGCCCGCGTTCGCCGACCGGGCCTGGACCCTGGGCGCGGCCCTGTTCGTCCTCGGCTTCGGCAACGGCTGCCTCGACGTCAGCATGAACACCCACGCCGTACGGGTGGAACGGGCCTACGGACGGCCGGTGATGTCCGCCTTCCACGCCGTCTTCTCGGTCGGCGGGGTGTTCGCGGCCCTCGGCGGCGCCTTGACGCTCGCGCTCGGTTGGGGGCCGGCCGTGACCTTGCCGGTGGTGGCCGGGCTCGGGCTCGTCGTCACCGCGTTGTCCGCCCCGGCCCTGCTCCCGCGCTCCGGGGCCGCGGCCGAGCGGGTGGCGGGGCCGCGGGCGAAGCGCCGGACACCCGGGCGCATATGGGCCCTGGCCGCGCTCGCCTTCGCCCTCATGCTCTGCGAGGGCGTGGCGAACGACTGGAGCGCGCTGCACGTGCGCGACGCACTCGGCGCCCCCGCGGCCACCGCCGCACTGGCCTACGCCGCGTACTCCACCGCGATGACCGCCGGACGGCTGGTCACCGACCGGGTGGTGGCCCGTACCGGCGCGGTGGCCGTCGTCCGGTACGGGGCCCTGCTGGCCGCCGCCGGGCTGACGGCGGCGGCGCTCGGCGGATCGGTGCCGGCGGCCCTGGCCGGGTGGACGGTGTTCGGCGTCGGGCTGTCGGGCTGCGTTCCGCAGTTCTTCAGCGCGGCCGGGCACGCGGACCGGGACTCCTCCGGGGCCAACGTGTCCCGGGTCGCCGGTCTCGGCTACCTCGGCATGCTGGCCGGGCCGGCGCTGATCGGGCCGCTGACCCGGCTGGTGCCGCTCGGCCCGGCCCTGCTGCTGCCGGTGGCGCTGTGCCTGGCCGCCGCCGGGGCGGCCGGGGTCCTGCGTCCCGCGCCGCGGGGCGTGGTCCGGTCAGCCGGGGAGGCTGCGGACCAGGCACTTCCGCAGGCCGTCCAAGGTGACGTCCTCCAGGGTGCCCGCGAAGGTGCGCGCCGGGGACCGCGGCACCGGCAGCAGTGACGGGACCACCAGGACCGCGCACCCGGCGGCCTCCCACGAGGCCGCGCCGTCCGGGGAGTCCTCCACGGCGACGCAGTCGCCCGGGTCGACGCCGAGCCGCTCGGCGGCCGCCCGGCACGGCTGCGGGTGCGGCTTCGTCCGCGTCGTGTCGTCGGCCGGGACGGTGAGGGCAAGGGCACGCCCGCCAGCGGGCCGTCGCACGTACCCGGCGGCCGGGCGGTGTCCGCCGGACCGGCCGGGGCCGCGCCGGACCGCGTGCGGCGGCCCGCGTCGAGCACGTACGCCGGGGCCGGGTCCCGCGGCCCGTATCCGGGGGCGGCCCCCGCCGGACCCGGCCGGCCGTCAGCGCCGCCCGGGAACCCTCGCAGACCGCGCGGCGGACGTACGCACCCCGCTCACTCGGGGTCACGTGCGGCGCCCCGGCGGCGGCCGGGTCCGGCGGGGCCGGCCTGCTGTGCGGCCCGCGCCGCGGCGCGGCGGCGTTTCTCGGCTTCGGCGAGGTCCGCGTGGGCCCGGTCACGCGCCGCCCGGGCCCGGGCGGCGTCCCGTTCCAGCCGCTCCGCCTCCGCGTCCGCGGCCGCGGCCCGCCCGAGCGCCCGCTCCCGTTCCTCGTCGGCCGCGCGCAGTTCCTCCTCCCGGGCGGCCCCGGCCCGTTCGGCCTCCCGCAGCGCCTCGGCCCGCTCATCGGCCCCGCCGGCGGCGGCCGGCTCCGCCTGCCGCCGGGCCTCCCGCCGGGTCCCGGGAGCCGCCGCCGACGCCCGCGCCACGGCGTCCGGGGCCGCCACCGGGAACTCCGCCGCCACCGCCGGGACCTTCGCGAGCCGCCCGGACGCCCAGTCCTCGGCCGCTCCCGGGTCGGCGAGGACGGCGTGCAGGATCTGCTCCACCTCCCGTTCCACCGCGTCCGACACCGGCGTCCCCGCCTCCTCGGCCAGCCGCACGGCCTCCCGCGCGAGCGCCCCGATCACCACGTGCTGTTCGTGCGAGAGGTGCCGCAGCTGCTCCCCGTCCAGGTCCCGGTGCGCCTCCCGCAGCGCCTGGCCGAGCTGGAGGAACTGTCCGGCCTCGTCCGGCTCGGTCCGGACCAGCGTGTTCGACGCCCAGGCGGCGAGCGTCGGCCGCCGCAGTCCCGCGACCCGTTTCGCGCCGGCCTTGTCCCCGGCCGCCTTCAGCCTGGCCGCAGCCGCGTCCCGGGCCGCCGTGAACCCGGCGGGCGCCAGCACGTACAGGGCGTCGATGACCCGCTCGACCTCGTCAAAAGCATCCACGCCGACCACTGTCGGTCATCACCGCCCGGCTACGACGGACCCCGTCCCCCGCGCGCCGCGCGCGGGCGTCACTTCCGCGGGCCGGGTGTCGTTAGGCGCACGGGGTTGACTTGGGGGCGAAGGGATGACGGAATGCGGCAGTTTCCTCTGGAGATGCACACCTTGGCGCCCGGACGGGTGGTCGAGTGGCGGGTGCGGTCCACGGCCGCCCGGGCCACCGGCCCCGGCGACCCGGCGGGCCGGAGGGCGTCCTTCAACCAGGACAAGCACTTCACGGTGGCCGAGGAGAGCCGTGGGGCCGACGACCCGGTGGCGTCCTGGCTCGCGGTGACCTTCGAGGTGCGCGGCCCGCTCGACCAACGCGCCCTCGCCCAGGCCCTGCTGGGCTTCGTCCGGCGGCACGAGGTACTCCGGTGCGAGTTCCGCCGCCTGGCCGGCGAGCTGGCGTGCGAGCCGCTCGCCGCGGACGAACTCGCCCTGGACGCCGTACCGGTGGGCGACTTCGCGACCACCGAGCTGCTGCGCGCCTTCCTCGGGGAACGGTTCCGGCGGAGCATCGACACGCTGTCCTGGCCCCTGTTCACGATGGGCGCGGTGCTGCGCGGGGAATCCGCCACCGTCTACCTCGCCTTCGACCACATCGTCTGCGACGGCATGTCGATGCCGATCGTGGTGAACGAGGTGTCGACCGCCTACGAGGCCCTGTGCCGGGGCGAGCGTCCCGCTCTGCCGGCCACCGCTCCCAGCTACCTGGACTTCGCCGAGGAGCAGCGGCGCCGCTACCTCTCCATCGAGGCGGACGACGAACGGCTCGGCTACTGGAAGTCGTTCATCGCGCGCAACGGCGAGTTCTTCCCCAGGTTCCCGCTGGACCTCGGGGTGGAGCCGGACCGGATGTACCCCATCGTCAACGAGGCGTCGCCGCTGCTGGACGCCGGTGAGGCGGAGGTCTTCGACAAGTCCTGCCTGGCCGTGGACGGCAAGCCGTTCATGGGGGTGCTCGCCGCCGTCGCGCTGTCCCTGCGGGAGGCGGGCGGCCCGGGCGTCTACCGGGGCTTCATGCCGGTCAGCGAGCGCGGCCGGGAGGGCTGGTCCGACTCGGTCGGCTGGTTCGTGAACACCATGCCCATCGAGTTCGACGCCTCGCCCGGGCGGGACTTCGCCGAGGTGATGGCCGGGATCCGGGCGGGGTTCGGGGAACTGCTCCGCCACATCGACGTGCCGTTCGTGCGGGCGTGGGAGCTGCTGGCACCCGAGGAGTTCGCCGCCCGCTCCTGGCCCTACCCGGTGAACTTCTTCTCGTACATCGACATGCGCAAGTGCCGGGGCGCCGAGCGGTACGAGGACTGGCGGCCCGCCTCGCACGTGTGGTCGGCGCGCGCGAACGGGGCCTGTTCCTGGTACCAGCGCGACGCGGACGGACTGCACATGAACTCGATCTACGTCGACACCCCGGCCGCCCGCCGCACCATGGGCGCCTTCCAGGAGGCGCTGCGCGAGACCGTACGGGACATCGCCCGCTCCGGCGGGTTCCGGCGGCCGATCGCGCTGACCGCGCCCCGGCGGCCGCTGGACGCGCCCGTCCGGGTCTGAGCCCATCGCCCGTCAGGGTGCACCGCGCGGG
The DNA here is from genome assembly GCF_053610645.1 of Streptomyces sp. NPDC054883. Lineage (NCBI taxonomy): Bacteria > Bacillati > Actinomycetota > Actinomycetes > Kitasatosporales > Streptomycetaceae > Streptomyces > Streptomyces sp. NPDC054883. The sequence goes on from NZ_JBSGYT010000001.1 coordinate 154,276, forward strand.
TGCGCCCGGTTCAACAGCAGGTCCCGCTCGCGCGCGTTGCGGGTGAGGGAGGCGGCCCGTTCGAACTCGGCGCGGGCTTCCGCCCGCCGGCCGAGCCGCTCCAGCAGGTCTCCCCGTACGCTCGGCAGCAGGTGGTAGGCGCGCAGCGCGGGTTCCACGGCGAGGGCGTCGACGAGCGGCAGGGCCGCCTCGGGGCCTTCGGCCATGGAGACGGCGACCGCCCGGTTCAGTTCGACCACCGGTGAGGGGACCAGCTGGACGAGGCGTCCGTAGAGTGCGGCGATCGTCTGCCAGTCGGTGTCCTCGTACCGGACGGCCCGGGCGTGGCAGCCGGCGATGGCCGCCTGGAGGGAGTAGGGGCCGCTGCCGGCGCGGCGTACGGCCTCGAAACCGCGCCGGATGAGCATCCGGTTCCACTTGACCCGGTTCTGGTCGGCCAGCAGGACCGGCTCCCCGTCGGGGCCGGTGCGGGCCGCGATCCGGGAGGCCTGGAACTCCAGCAGCGCCACCAGGCCCTGGACCTCGGGCTCGCCGGGCATCAGCGCGGCCAGCACGCGGGCCAGCCGGAGGGCGTCCTCGCACAGGGCGGGGCGGACGAGGTCGTCCCCGGCGGTGGCCGAGTAGCCCTCGTTGAAGACGAGGTAGATCACTTCCAGGACGGAGCCGAGCCGCTGTTCGCGGTCGGCCCCGTACGGGACTTCGAAGGGCACTCCGGCCTTGGCCAGTGTCCGCTTCGCGCGGACGACGCGCTGGGCGACGGTGGCTTCGGAGGTGAGGAAGGCCCGGGCGATCTCCTGCGTGGTCAGGCCGCCGACCAGGCGCAGGGTGAGCGCGATCCGGGCCTCCGCGGACAGGACGGGGTGGCAGGCGGTGAAGACCAGGCGCAGCAGGTCGTCGTCGATGTCGTCCGGGGCCGGCGGCTCGGGCGGGGGCGGTACGTCCTCCAGGGTGCGGCCGACCTCCGTGAGCTTGCGCGCGTAGGTCTCCTTGCGCCGGACGAGGTCGACCGCCCGGTGCCGGGCGGCGGCCATGAGCCAGCCGCCCGGGTTGTCCGGGATTCCGGACCTGGGCCACTGTTCGAGGGCGGCGACCAGGGCGTCCTGGGCGAGTTCCTCGGCGATGCCGACGTCCCGCACGATCCGGGCCACGCCGGCGATGATCCGCGGGGCTTCGATCCTGAACACCGTTTCGACCGCCTGGGCCGGGGTCACTGCCGTCACGGCCACCCATCAGAGCAGCCGTGACGGTACGGGGCAAACAGGGCCCGTCCCCGGAGTGGCTCAGCCCTCCGCGATCTGCCGGAGTTCGGCGCCCACCGTCCAGTGCTCGGGGTGGACCTCCAGGAACCGCTTGGTCCACTCCAGCGCCTCCGCCTTGTCCTTGGCCTGGAGGATGGCGTAGCCCCCGACGACCTCCTTGGTCTCGGTGAAGGGGCCGTCGGTGTAGCTCAGCTTGCCGCCGGACCAGGTCACGCGGGTTCCCTCGGAGGTGGGGAGCAGTCCGGCGGTGTCCAGCATCACCCCTGCCTTGGTGATCTCCTCCAGCAGTGCGCCCATCCGCTGCTCGAAGTCCGGCGGGAAGGGGGTGTCGGCGGGGAGGCTCTGCTCGTCGATGCGGATCAGGGAAAGGAAGCGGGGCATGGTGACTCCTCGGTCGGTGTTCGGGTCGGTCGCTGTTCTCGGGTCGGTCGCTGCGTGCGGGATGTCCCGCCTTTCACTCCTGTGTCGAACGGGAGGCGCCCGGATCGACAGCTCCCGAGAAAGTTCTTCGGACTTCTTCCGAGGCCCCCGAACGCTGAGGCCTCACGGCCCGGCCCTACCGGTGAGTAGGATCGCGGGGCCGTCCCGCCGTCCGCCCGTCCCCGGCTTCCGAGAGGGTCCTCATGCCGCGCACTCCTTCCTCACCCCTGCTGCTGGCCGGCCTGCTGGCAACCGCGGCAGTGGCACATGCGGTCGCGCCCAAGCAGTTCGACGCGATCGTCCCCCGCTCCCTGCCCGGCACCCCGCGGCAGTGGACGTACGCGAGCGGCGCGGCGGAGCTCGCCCTCGCCGCCGGGATCGCCCATCCGCGGACCCGCCGGGTGGCGGCGTCGGCCGCGGCGGCCTTCTTCGTCGGCGTCTTCCCGGCCAACGTGAAGATGGCGGTGGACGCCCGCCGCGGCGCCCCCGCCGCGCGGGTCGCGACCCTGGCCCGGCTGCCGCTCCAGGTGCCGCTGGTGCTGTGGGCGCGCAAGGTCAGCCGGAGCGCCACCGTCGGCTGACCTCCGCCGCATCCGATCCCGCCCCCGCGGCGGAAGTGCCGCACAGAGCCCCCGGTCACACGTCGGCGGACCGGGGGCTCGCCGCGCCGCCCTGCCTCCGCTGCCGCACGTCAGGGGCTGTCGCCCGACCAGTCCCAGCGCTGCGGGTCTGCCACGCGACGGCGGTAGTGGGCGCGGCCGCCCGCCCCGTAGCGGCCTATCTCCGTGGGGAGGCGGGCCTCTTCGGCCATCTGCCGCCCGCTCCAGCCTGTGACGTCGAGCAGGAGGCCGTCGAGCGGCCCGCCCACGAGCTCGCCGTAGACGTGGCCGGGGCGCGGGCCCGGGTCGGGGTCGTCGTGGTCGGCGCCGTAGACCCGGCGCCGCAGCATCCTGTCGTCCATGCGTCCAGGCTGCCAGCCGCCACTGACAACGGGAGCCCCCATCACGGGGATGATGGGGTGCGCGGGCCACCAGCCGGGCCGGCCGCGCGCGTCGGCCGGGCGCCGGCCGCGCGGGGCCGGTTCCCCCGGCATCCCTGGACGAACCGGGCCGCGCCGAGACACTCAAGGAGCAGCACACATGACACGTCGGGTGCACCAGCCGCTGGAGGACCAGGAGTTCGATTTCATCCTGGGAATGTCCCCGGGGCCGGTTCTCGCCTATTTCACCGGCACCTGGCCCAAGGCCCTGGCGGCCTGCCGGACCATGGACGTCCTGGTCGGCGAGCTGGCACAGGAGTACGGGACGCGGTTGACCGCCGTACGGACCGACATCACCCGCTGCCCCGGCCCGACCAGGCGCTACGGCGTGACCGGCGCACCCACCGCGGTCCTCGTCAAGGACGGCGAGGTGGTCGCGTCCCACGCCGGCCCGATGACCCGCGCGGAGTTCCGGGCGTTCCTCGAAGCCCACCTCTGACCCCGCCCGGGGGCCACTGGGCCCTTCGGGCGACTTCCGCCCGGTATGGCCGAAAGTGGCATAGGTGAGATAGGTGCCTCGGGCATGTAATGGAGCCGGCAAGACGGACCATCGCTCGCGAGGTGCTGCATGTCAGAAACCGTTGCCTTCCCCCAGGACCGAACCTGTCCCTACCACCCCCCGGCGGCCTACGCGCCCCTGCGGGAAACCCGGCCGCTCTCCCGCGTCACCCTCTTCGACGGGCGCTCGGTATGGGTGGTCACCGGGCACGCCGAGGCGCGCGCCCTGCTCTCCGACGGCCGGCTCTCCTCCGACCGCCAGCACGCCGCCTTCCCCGCCACCACCAAGCGCTTCAAGGGGCTGACGGCCCGCCGGACGGCCCTGCTCGGCGTCGACGACCCCGAACACAATGCCCAGCGCCGCATGTTGATCCCGAGTTTCTCCGTCAAGCGCGTCGCCGCCCTGCGGCCACAGATCCAGCGGACCGTGGACCGGCTGCTCGACGGGATGACCGCCCAGGGTTCACCGGCGGAACTGGTCGGCGCCTTCGCCCTGCCCGTGCCGTCCATGGTGATCTGCTCCCTGCTGGGAGTCCCCTACGCGGACCACGAGTTCTTCGAGGCCCAGTCGAGGCAGCTGCTGCGCGGACCCGAACTGTCCGACGTGGAGGAGGCCCGGCGCAGCCTCGACGCCTATCTGGGGGAGCTGATCGCGCGCAAGCGCACCGATCCGGGCGAAGGGCTGCTGGACGAACTCATCGCGCAGCGTCTGGAGACCGGTCAGACCGATGTGGAGGAACTGGTCGCCCTGGCCGTGATCCTGCTCATCGCGGGGCACGAGACCACCGCGAACATGATCTCGCTGGGCACCTTCACCCTGCTGCGCCACCCGGAGCAGCTCGCCGAACTGCGCGCGGACCCGTCGCTGATGTCGGCGGCCGTGGAGGAACTGATGCGGTTCCTGTCGATCGCCGACGGCATGCTGCGGGTGGCGACGGAGGAGATCGAGATCGGCGGCGTGACGATCGGCGCCGAGGACGGGGTGGTGTTCTCCACTTCCGTCATCAACCGCGACGAGTCGGTCTTCCCGGATCCCGACGCCCTGGACTGGCACCGCCCGACCCGCCATCACCTGGCGTTCGGTTTCGGCATCCACCAGTGCCTGGGCCAGAACCTGGCCCGCGCCGAGACGGAGATCGCGCTCGGCTCGCTCTTCGCCCGGCTCCCCGGGCTGCGGCTGGCGGCCGAACCGGACCTGATCCCCTTCAAGCCCGGTGACACCATCCAGGGCATGATCGAACTACCCGTGGCATGGTGAACGGTATGCGGATCTCCATCGACCAAGGCGTCTGCATCGGCGCCGGCCAGTGCGCGCTGACCGCGCCCGACGTGTTCACGCAGGACGACGACGGCTTCGGCGAACTGCTGCCGGGCCGGGAGGACGGCAACGGCAGCCCGCTGGTGCGCGAGGCGGCGCGGGCCTGCCCGGTCGCCGCCATTTCCGTGCAGAACGCCTGACGGACCGCGCGGGGCCGCCGCCCGGGTGATGCCGTCCGGGCGCGATCCCGCGCAGCGGCGGTCCCGCGCGACCCGCCGACTACTTGGCGAGCGCCGCGACCGCCTCGCGTTCGAGCTCGGCGCAGCGGTCGACGAGTCCGGCGCACGCGTCGAACAGTGCGCGGCGCTGCTCCGCTCCGGCTTCGGGCGCGGCCGCCCGGGCCACGGCGGCGAGTTCCGACCAATGCCGGCCCGATTCCCGGAAGAGCCCGGCCGCCTCGGGACGGCCGACGAGGTCGAGGAAGTCGGCGTACAGCGGCCGGGTGGCACCGGGCGCCGTCCACTCCTCCTCCAGGGAGGCGTACAGCCGCCGGGTGGCCGCCCGGAAGGTCTGCGGCGTGGCGCCGAAACGCTGCTCCCAGCCCGCCGGGGTGCCGGTGTCCCGCAAGTCCGCGGAGAGCCGCTCCATGCCGCTGAAGCCGAAGTTCACGTCGAACCGGTTGCCGAGCACCGGCCCGGTGAACCGGGTGACGGTGGCGGCGACGGCCCCCTCGACGTCCGGTTCCGCCTCGGCCGGCCCCATCGGTACGACCAGTTGGTGGCGCCCCGTGGGGTGGGCGGTCCAGGCCGCACCGAACTCCTCGCGGTCGACCCGGTACGGCTCCGCCGCCCCGTCCTCCACGAAGAGGTCGTCGCCCTCGTACCCGGCGATGACCACGGTGTACGCGTCGGCGCCCGGCATCGGGGGGACCGCTTCGTGCCAGGGCAGCGAGGCGCGGTCGACGACGCAGAACACGGGCTGCCCCCCGTCGAGCGCCGCGCGGACCCGGCCCCAGCGGGGTTTGGTGCTGCGCGTGGCGTCGTAGGGCACGTGCAGCCGGCCGAGGGCGACCTGTGCCCACGGCTCGGGGTGGGCCTGGGCGACGATCGTGGCGACCGGCGGGCGGTCCGGGTACTCGAAGACGAAGTACATGAAGCCGATACCGCCCGCGAGCCCCGCGATCAGCGCCTCGTCGTGGGAACTGCCCAGGGCGTGGCGGATCAGGGAGCTCTCGCGGTGGGCTCCGGTACCGAATTCTTCGTACAACAGCACAGTCATGCGGTCAGCGTAGTCGCGCCGTCGCGCCTGCCCGTCCGCGGGAGTTCCTGTACAGTTGTCCAGGAAATCGAGCCTTTTACCCCGGGGGTTGCCGTGCACACGCTCGCTCAGGTCCTGATCGGCGTCGTCGCCGCGCTGCACGCGTACTTCCTGGTGCTGGAGATGTTCCTGTGGGAGCGGCCCCCGGGCCGCTCGCTGTCCGGATTCGACGCCGCCACCGCGAAGCTGACCGCGCCGCTGGCCGCCAACCAGGGGCTCTACAACGGCTTCCTCGCCGCCGGGCTCGTCTGGTCGCTGGTCATCGACTCGCTCGCCACCCAGCTGTTCTTCCTGATCTGCGTGATCGTCGCGGGGCTGTACGGGGCGGCGACCGCCAACCGCCGGATCCTGATCGCACAGGCACTGCCCGGCGCACTCGCCCTCGGCGCGGCGCTGCTCGCGGCGTGAGCGGGGAGGACCCGCGCACGGCGCGCACCAAGGCCAGGCTGCGCGGGGCCCTGCTCGCGGAGTGCGCGCAGCGGCCGCTGGACGAAGTGAGCGTCTCTGCCGTGGTGCGCCGGGCCGCGGTCGGCCGCGCCACCTTCTACCTGCACTACGAGGACCTCGCCGCGCTGGCCGTGGACGCGTGCGCCGAGGTCGTGCACGCTGCGGTCGACGCCCTGCACGCCTGGCAGACGGACCCGGCGGCGCGCCCCCCGGCCGAGCCGCCGGCCGCGCTGGCCGGATTCCTCTCCGGCGCGGCGGCGCGGGGACCGCTGTACCGCACCCTGCTGCTGCCCGGCGGCCTCGGCCCCTTGGGCGAGCGGCTGTACCGGGAGCTGCGGGCCCGCGCCCGGGCCGAGCGGGCGGCCGTCGGGGCCCCGTACCCCGACCTGGTCGCCTCCGCCGTCGCCGCCACCTTCACCGGCGTCCTCGCGGACTGGCTGCACGGCAGCGTCCCGGCCACCGCGACCGAGCTGGCGGACCGGCTCTGGCTGCTGTTGCTGGCCCTGCACGCCGCGGGCCGCTCCTGAGCGGCGCGGGCCCAGCCGGAATCACTTTCCGGCGGGGCCCACGGACAGCTCGGCTCGTGAAGCGGGGTCAGTGAAGGGGGACCACCTGCTCCGCCTGCGGACCCTTGGGGCCCTGGGTCACGTCGTACTCGACCTTCGCGCCCTCCGCCAGCTCCTTGAAGCCGGTGGTCTGGATCGCGGAGAAGTGCACGAACACATCAGGACCGCCGTCGTCCTGCTGGATGAATCCGAACCCCTTCTCCGCGTTGAACCACTTCACGATGCCAGTTGCCATGGGTACTGATCCTTCTCGACGTGCCTCTCGGGCCACACACGCGGCCGTCTCGATAGTGCCCAACCGCCCCGCGCGTCACACTCCAGGCGCGGCCAACCGGGGTCGTTCGAACTTCTGCCCGCCTCGTCGGCGGAAGGGGTGAGCGCCGCCTTCGAGCGGTACGCCCGCGGGCGGCGGGGTCGGCGGCCGCCCGGGCCCCGGCCCCGCGACTGGTAAAATGGGCGGGAAACTTGATGCGCGGGCCGCTCTCGCCCGGTGCGGACGTGTACGACGAGCCGGGGCCCGTACCGAGGGGTACGGGCCCCGGCTCGTTGCCGTACCGGGCACTGCGGCGCCGCGCACGCTCTCCTTCACGGAAGGTTCTGCATGAAGAACCCGTCAGCTCACGGGCGTTTCGGCATCAAGGCCGGAGCCAAGGCAGGCGGCAAGCCGGGCGCCAAGGGCGCCGGCAAGGCCCCTCGGACCCTGGGACCGCAGGGCGAGTTCGCCATGCCGAAGACCGTCTCGCCCGCGCTGGCGCCGGTGGCGTCGTTCGCGGAGCTCGGTCTGCCCGTCGAGCTGGTGAAGACGATGGCCGACCAGGGGGTGCGCGAGCCGTTCCCGATCCAGGCCGCCACGCTGCCCAACTCCCTCGCCGGCCGCGACATCCTCGGCCGCGGCCGGACCGGTTCCGGCAAGACCCTCGCCTTCGGGCTGGCCCTGCTGGCCCGTACTGCGGGACAGCAGGCGGACCCGAAGCGCCCGCTCGCCCTGGTCCTCGTACCGACCCGGGAGCTGGCGCAGCAGGTGACCGAGGCGCTGGACCCGTACGCGAAGGCGCTGAAGCTGCGGATGGCGACGGTCGTCGGCGGTCTGTCGATCGGCCGGCAGTCCGGTGAGCTGCGCACCGGCGTCGAGGTCGTCGTGGCCACCCCGGGGCGGCTGAGCGACCTCGTCGGGCGGCGCGACGTCCACCTGGAGCGGGTGCGGATCACGGTCCTCGACGAGGCCGACCAGATGTGCGACCTGGGGTTCATGCCGCAGGTCACCGAGATCCTGGACCAGGTGCACCACGCGGGTCAGCGGATGCTGTTCTCCGCCACCTTGGACCGCAACGTGGACCAGCTGGTGCGCCGCTACCTGAAGGACCCGGTGTCGCACTCGGTGGACCCGCAGTCCGCCTCGGTCGGGACGATGGACCACCACGTGCTGCACATCCACGCGGCGGACAAGATCTCGGCCGCGACGGAGATCGCGGCGCGCGAGGGCCGGGTGCTGATGTTCCTGGACACCAAGCACGGCGTCGACCAGTTCGTGAAGCACCTGCGGGCGATGGGCGTCCGCGCGGAGGGCCTGCACAGCGGGAAGTCGCAGCCGCAGCGCACCCGGACCCTCGGTCAGTTCAAGGACGGCCTGGTCAACGTCCTGGTCGCGACGAACGTGGCGGCCCGCGGCATCCACATCGACGACCTCGACCTCGTCGTCAACGTGGACCCCCCGGCCGACAGCAAGGACTACCTGCACCGCGGCGGCCGCACGGCCCGGGCCGGCGAGTCCGGCAAGGTCGTCACGCTCATCACCCCGAGCCAGCGGCGCGACATCGTCCGGCTGATGGCCGACGCCAAGATCCGGCCGACCATCACCCAGGTCCGCTCCGGCGAGGCGGCGCTCAGCCGGATCACCGGCGCCAAGGCCCCGTCCGGCGTCCCGCTGTCCGGGTCGGCGCCGACGGACGCGAAGGGCCGGCCGAGCGGAACGGACCTCGGCTTCCGGGGCATCGGGACCCGCCCGGGCCGCCCGGGCAAGGGCAAGGAGTCCCGTAGGACCATCGAGGCCAGGCAGGCCGCCGAGGCCCGCCGCGCGGCGCGGGTGCGCAAGGGCAACTGACGCCCGCGCGGCGTGGCCGCGGTCAGCGGCGGCGCCGCCGCCGCGCGGCCACGATCACGCGGGTGACGACCGGCGGGAGCAGGTCCTTGGCCAGCTTGCGCCAGCGGACCGGGGGCCGGTGGACGGCGGCGGGGGCCGGCGCGACGGGCGCCGCCGGCTCCTCCTCCCCGGCCGGGTGCAACGGCTTCGGGGGCGCGATCGGGGCCACGCCTTCGTCGCCGATCCGCACCAGTGGCCGGCCGGCCACGATGTCGACGCCGTGCCACAGGTCGGTGCGGCCCTCCAGCCAGTTCAACAGCGCCGCCTGGTGGGGCGCCGGGTCGCCCCAGGTGGCGTACAGCTTCGACGCCGAGACGGCGATCACCCGCAGCCCCTCGGTCACGACGGCGGCCCACACCGCGGCGGCGACGCCGGGGCAGTGGGCGGAGCGGTAGTCGTCGAAGACGACCACCGCGTCCGGGGCGGCGACCAGCCGGGAGGACGCGATGTCCTGCACGACGTGCTCGTAGAGGTGCGAGGCGTCGATGTGGATGAAGCGGCAGCTCTTGGCGCGCACCCGGTCGGCGACCACGGAGGTCGGGGCCTGGATGAGGGTGGGCAGCGTCTCGTGGAAGGCGAGGTAGTTCGTCTCGAAGCCGCGACGGGTGAGGGTGGGGTACGAGTCGCGCACCTCGCTGAGGTTCTCGTCGTCCGGCGGGGGCGAGTCGAAGAGGTCGCAGACGGTGAACTCCTCGCCGTCGCGGAGGTATCCGGCCAGGAAGATCGCGCTCTTCCCCATGAACGCGCCGAGTTCCAGGAGGTCGCCCGAGGAGGCGGCGTCGCTGTTCTGGCGGGTCAGGAACCAGTCGAAGAGCACCTGGTCGTAGGCCGAGAACCAGCCCTTCACCTCGCTGAACGCACGGGGGGTGGGCGGAGTGGGCTCGGCCTCCGGGGTGCTGACGGGAGCCTGTGAAAGGTGCGACACGGAGAGTCATCCTCCAGCGGAATGGCATGGTCCAACGCTGATACCCGGCCAGGTAAGCCGACCATATGCCTACGAACGCGCGTGTGACGAGGCTTCGGTGAGAGAGCGTCCGCAATCCGCTCCGCGGACAGGGCGATACGCCCCTTTCGTCACGGTAAGCGAGGGCCGCCCGACCGCTGCCCGGACGGTCCCCCGCTCAGACCGAAGTACGTCCGCGCAGCCGCCGGGCGGCGTCGGCGCGGACCCGGTGGCTGCGGGCGGAGGCGGCGAGCGCGCCGAGCGCCTCGGACGAGTCCACGGTCCGGGCGGCGGTGCGCTGGCACCAGTCGGAGGCGGCCGTGAGCTCCGTCGCCGACCAGCGCCCGCCCCCGACGATCGTCCTCAGCAGGGTCCACTCGCGCAGCCGCCGGGACGGGAAGAGGCGTCCGTCGAGCGCCGCCTCCATGGCCCGGGCCCAGGCGGGGAACCGCCGGTCGGCGAGCAGTCGCACCGCCCGCCGGTCCAGGTGCGTGACGACGGCGCTCTCGGCCATCACCGGGTCCGGGTCCCGCAGGACGGCGGCGACCGCCTCGGCCTCGGCCGCCTCACCGCAAGCGGCCGCGAGCGCCGCCAGGTGGCGGGCGTAGCGCCACCGCTCGAACGGCTCCTGCGGCCCGCTCCCCGCCCCGCGCATCTCGCGCTCACTGCTCCCCATGCCCCCATTCCACACGAACCCCGCCGCCGGTTGCCGCCCAGGGGTACGCGGGGAGGTGCGCGGGTGCCTCCTCGGCACGGGCCGGGGGTCAGCGCTCGTAGGCCTCGTGGCCGCCGTGGCCCTGTTCGGCGTCGTGGCCGGGTTCGGGGAGGGGGGCGCCGGTCTCCAGCAGGGTCTTGAGACTGGAGGCGAGGAGCGGCCAGGCCCGCGAGCACATGCCGATGAGGGTGCCGCCGGGCTCGAACCCCTCGTGGTGGACGGTCAGTCGGGCGAGCGTGTCACCGACCGGCTCGATCTCGTACGTGACCTTCGTGCGCCGTTCGCCGGCCAGCTCGGCCCGCAGTTCCTCGCCGATGCCCACCGCGGCGGCCCACTGCGGCGTGAAGCTGTGCCAGCTGTACGAGAGCCTGCGGTTCGGGACGCAGTCGAGTACCACCTGGGCCGGGTCGCTGGTGCGGGCTCCGCGTTCGAACCAGTCCATCCGCGAGCCCACCGCCCAGTCGGTCTCGAAGCTCACACCCCAGTAGCGGCGCGTGAGGGCGGGCTCGGTCAGCGCCTGCCAGACGCGGTCGGGGTCTGCCTGGATGTACAGGGTGTAGGTGATCGCGCTGTCGCTCATGGCCTCCATGCTGCGGGACCGCGCCGCGCGTGACCAGGATTGCGGACGCGGCGGCACCCGGGCCGTCACCAGCGGACGCCTTCGCGGGGCAGCTCGGTGGGCGGGGTGCGGGGCGGGGCCGGGAGCGAGAGCTGCGCGCGGGCCGCGTGCACGGCGGCCAGCTCGTGCCGGCCGGCCGCGCCCCAGTCGCTGAGCTCGCGGACCTGCTCGGGGGTGGCCAGCAGCCGCGCGTACGCGGGATCGCGGTGCGCGGACACCGCCGTGAGACGGGCGACGGTACGGGCGTGGGCGCCCCGGTCGGCGTACCGGTAGCCGAGCGGGGCGGCCCCGGCGGTGGGCTCGGCGTGCGGGGGCGGCAGCTGCGCGGCCCCCGTCGCGCGGGCGATCAGCAGCAGGACCCGGCCGTCCGGGGCGAACAGCCACCCGGAGCGGTCCCGCACCGGCAGCCCGGCGGGCACCGGGCCGGGGTGCCAGGCGCCGTGCCCCGGCGTGCGGCGGGTCCGCAGCACCCCGAGCCGGTCGAGCGCGGTGGGGGCGGCCGGCCGGCCGTCCTCCAGCAGCACGGGGCCGTTGCCCGCGATCCGGGCGCGCAGGGCGGACAGGCTCCGCCGGGCGTCACCGGCGTCCATCAGGGCCGGCAGGTCGGCGGGTTCCGCGAAGTCGATGCCGGTGATCTCCTGGGCCGGGAGGCGGACGGCGTCGATCCGGTCGGAGGTCCAGGCGCCGCCGTCGTAGACGTAGAGGATCTCTCCGGGGAAGCGCATCTCGGGCGGGAACCCGGGGGCGTTGGCGGGGATCCAGTCGACGGCGAGCCCGCGCGGGTAGTGGCCGTCGATCCCGAGCTCCTCGCGCATCTCGCGGGCGGCCGCGGCGGACGGGGACTCGCCCGCGTCCACGGCGCCGCCGGGCAGGAGCCGGTCGGGGCGGTAGTCGACCGTCTGGACGAGCACCCGGCCGTCGGGGTCCGTGACGAGGACGACCGCTCCGGTCCAGAGCGCGGCGCGCGAGGCGCCGTACTCGGCCGGCGTCATCCAGGTGCCGGCCTCTCCGGCGGCCTGCCCGGCGTCATCGGTCAGCTGGGGCATGGGGACTCCGTTTCGCCGTGGGGGGACCCGCCGGCTGTGCAACAGCGGGTGCCGCCCTCCGGTTACGGCGGGCGCCCGGATGCGGAAGGGCGCTCCGCTGTTTTGCCGCTCCGATACCTCCTTATTGCCTAATTATGTCGATCTTGCTAGCTTCCCTGATGCGGACAGGCGGCCTGAAAACCGCCCGTCCGACCACGTGACCGGCCGCTGAGCGCAGCGCCGGTATGACGAACGCCGACGGCGCGCTGCCCGTCGGCGCCCGGCGCGAGCGCGTTCCGCTTCCGGCCAGGGGCAGGTCAGGTCAGGTCAGGTCAGGTCAGGTCAGGTCAGGAACCGACCGCGAGCGTCCGTCCCGTGGCCGCATCGATCACCCTCCGACTGCCCAGGGGCGAGCGGAGTGTGAGGCTCACCGGTTGCAGCCGGATGCCGGCCGGGCAGACTTCACCGGGTTCCCGCCGGGTGGCCGTCGCCGGCGCCAGAGTGATCGCGGTGTCCGTTTCCACCCCCGTCAACCGTCCCGTCCGACAGCCACCCACGGCCACCACCGTGGTGACGGTCCGTCCGTCCTTCCCGAGGTGCACGGCCCGGGTGACGGGTTGGACCGAGGAGGACGGCCGGCCGGGGGCCGCCGCCTGCGCCGCCCTGCCGCCGGAGGCCAGGGCGAGTTGGCCGAAGAGCACGGCTGCCAGGACATGACGGCGGTGTGACGGTCGGGTCATGGCGCTCGACGTACGGACGGCCCTCCCGGCTCCCCGGCAGGGCCGTTCGCACGTCGCGCCGCACGACGAACACCACGAGCGCGACCGCGCCGAGCGGCCAGAGGGCGTACCCGGGCCAGGTTCCGGGAACCGTGGCGGTGTGACCCGGGGAGCCGGGGTCCGGTTCCCGGCGCGGCGGTGGCGGCCGCGGCTCGATCCACCCGGCGGTGAGCAGGCAGCGGAGGCGGGCGCAGGCGCCGGCTGATCGCTGAGTTCGCCGGGCGCCCTGCGGTTGCCCCAAGAGCGCTCACCGCGGGCGGTCGAGGGCATCAACGAGCGGGAACGGGAGTTGTGGTCCTGATCGGGCGGGGCCGGTCGAACACCGAGATCGCGCAGGACCTCTTCGTCACGGTGGCCACCACCAAGTCGCACGTGTCGCGCCCGCTCACCAAGCCGGCCGCGCGGGACCGCGTCCAGCTCGCTCGTCATCACGGCCCAGGGGATGGGGCTGGTCACGCTGCCCGGCTGGGGCGGGCGGCGGTCAGGAGGAGGCGTCGGACGCGTACAGCGCCGTCAGTTCGGCGCCGATCCGGGCCAGTTCCCGGCGCAGTTCCGGGGGTTCCAGCACCTCGACCATGGCGCCGAAGCCCGAGAGCTGGGCGGCCAGTGCGCGGTGGGCCGGTCCGTCGACGCGGACCTCGGTCCAGCCGTCGTCCAGCGGCTCGCCGACCGTGACCCGGCCGCGGAGCAGCCGTTCGAGGCGGGCCAGTGCCTCGGGGGCGACGCGGGCCCGGGCCGTGACCGCGAACATGCTGCCCTCGATCACCTCCGCCCGCTCCCGCCACACCGAGGCGAGGTCGAAGCCGGGGGGCCGTACCACCGGTTCGCCCGTGGGCTCCACCGATGTGACGCGGCTGAGCCGGAACGTCCGCAGGCCCGCTTCCGTGCCCGCGACGAGGTAGTCGGCCCCCGCCTTGGCGACGAGCCCGAGTGGGTCGACCACCCGTATCCCCGGCGGTTTGCCGACCCCTTCGTAGCCGAGCCGGACCCGCTCCCCCTCCACCACGGCGCTCTGGAGCCGCGAACGGTGGCCGGCCTCCGCCGTGGCGGCGTTGCGGGACCAGTCCGTGGCATCGGTGATGCCGGCGCGGGCGGCGGCCTCGGCGTCGGAGCGCAGTGCCGGGGGCAGGGCGCGTACCAGCTTGCGCAGGGTGGTGCGCAGTTCCGGGGTCGCGGCGAGCGGCCCGGTGAGCAGGAACAGCGCCCGGATCTCGGCGGCGGTCAGGCCGGTGAGGTTGGTGCGCGCCCCGCCCACCAGCGACCAGCCGCCGCCCCGGCCGCGTTGGGAGTAGACCGGGATCCCGGACGCGGCCAGCGCCTCCAGGTCCCGGCGTGCGGTGCGCTCGGACACCTCCAGTTCGGCGGCGACTTCGGGCACCGTGACGCGGCCGCGCTCCTGGAGGAACAGCAGTGTCGCCACCAGCCGGTCAGCCCTCATGCCCGCTCACGTCCGTACACACCGCTCACTTCCCTGGGACCCACTGCCGGATCAGCCGGAAAACTGGCCAGAAGATGGCCACTTTAGCCGCAAGGATGAAGGCATGAACGAGAACACCGCGCAGCTCGCGGCCCCGCAGCCGACCACCGCCCACACCTTCGACCCCCGCCACGACCTCTCGGCGGCCATCGCGCTCGCCGGGCGCACCCTCGCCGCGGTCCGCCCGGACCAGTACGACTCCCCCACCCCCTGCGTGGAGTTCGACGTCCGGCGGCTGTCGAGCCACCTCGTCGCCGTCCTGCGCCGGATCGCCGTGATCGGGCGGGGCGAGGACCCGTTCAGCGTGCCGTCCTTCGCCGACGAACTGCCCGACGGCGCCTGGGCCGCGGCCTGGGCACCGGCCGCCGTGGAGGCGGAGGCCGTGTGGGCGGACGAGGGGATCCTGGCCCGGGAGCTGCGGCTGCCGGTCGGGCCCAAGCCGGGGGCGGTGGGCGCGCTGATCTACACCAACGAACTCACCGTGCACACCTGGGACTTGGCGCGAGCGACCGGGCAGCACCCCGAGTGGGACCCGGCCCTGGTGGAGCGGGTGCTGGAGGTCGTACGCCGGTCCCTGCCCGCCGGCACCCGTGGTGGCCGGGTGCCCTTCGCGGAGGTCGTGACGGTGGCCGACGACGCTCCCGCCATCGACCGGCTGGTGGCGTGGGCGGGCCGTCGGCCGTAGGGCGGACGGGCCCCCGGCCGGCCCGGCTGCCGGGGGCCCGGATATCGGGTGGATCCGCGCGCGCCACCTACCTAGAGTGACGTGGGAGGACGTCGTCGCGGGCAGGAGCGGATCATGCGTACGCATTACCCCCGTACGGCGCACCTGCCCTGGTCCCCCGGGGCGGCCGCGGACGACGTGCGGGTGTCCGGGCCGGTCGCGCTGGCCGGGCGGGAGGTCGTCGTCACCGAGAAGCTCGACGGGGAGAACACCACCCTCTACCGGGACGGCCTGCACGCCCGGTCCCCGGACTCGGGGCACCACCCCTCCCGGGCCTGGGTGAAGGGTCTCCAGGGCCGCATCGGCCCCGGGATACCGGCGGGCCTGCGGGTGTGCGGGGAGAACCTGTACGCCCGGCACTCCCTGCCGTACGAGGACCTGGACAGCTGGTTCTACGGGTTCTCGGTGTGGGACGGCGACCACTGCCTGGACTGGGACCGGACCGTGCGCTTCCTGCGGCGGCTGGGCGTCCCCACCCCGCGCGTGCTGTGGCGCGGCGCTTACGACGAGCGCGCGCTGCGCAGGCTGCGGATCGACACGGCGCGCCAGGAGGGCTACGTCGTACGGACCGTCGACGGCTTCGCGCGGGCCGACTTCGGGCGGTGCGTGGCCAAGTGGGTGCGTGGCGGGCACGTGCGGACCGACACCCACTGGATGTACGCGCCGGTGGTGCCCAACGGGCTGGGGCCCTCCGCCCCGTTGTGGGCGGTCCGCTCCGGCTCCGAGCCGGACCCGGCGGCCCTGCTCGGCGCGCTCGGCATGGATCCCGCGTCCGCGCCCGGGGTCGCGGCGGCCGTCGCCGAGGTGGCCGGCCGGCTGGACGGACTGGGGCGGACCGGGGAGAGCCGGCTGACCGGGGTGCTCGCCGCCGCGCTGCACGGCGTACCGCGGGCCCGGCTGGGCGCGCGGCTGGCGGCGGGGCCGCTGGGGATGCCGTCGGCCCGGCGGGTGGCTGACCTGGTCGGGCTCTACCCGGCTCTGCGCAGGCCGTTCCCGGACGCGGAGCGGCGGGCCGGGCTGGTCCGCCTGGCCGGGGCCGCCGACCTGGGTGTGCTCCACGCGCTGGCCGGGGCGCTGGGCGAGCCCGGGGACGCGGCGGGGCGCGAGTGCGTGGAGTGGTCGGCCCTGTACGCGGAGGAAGCCGGGCTGCTCGGACCGGATCCGCTGGGGCCGTTGCGCCGCGGGCTGCGGGAGGCGCTCGGCGGGCTCGGGCTGCGCGCCGCCGACCGGTGCTGGGCCCAGGCGCGGGAGGCCTTCGGGCAGGGCAGGGTGCACACCGCCGAGGAGGCGGTGGCGGCGACCTGGCGCTGGCGCGACGGGGCCTTCCCGCACCTCGTGCAGTTGTGCGGACCCTCGGGCAGCGGCAAGAGCAGCTACGCCGGCCGGCTGGCCGGAGTGGACGCGTACGTCAGTCTCGACGACCTGCGCACCGCCCGGGGTTCCCGCTCCGACCAGCGGGCCAACGCCGACGTCCTGCGCGAGGGCCTGGAGCGGCTCGACGCCGCTCTGGCGGCCGCCGGGCGCACCGGCGGGACGGTGGTCTGGGACGCCACCTCCCTCACCGCGCGGCAACGGGGCCTGGCCGGGGCACTCGCCCGCCGCCGCGACGCGCTGGTCACGCACGCCGTGGTGTGGGTCGAGGAGGCCGAACTGGCCCGGCGCAACGCGGCCAGGGCCCATCCGGTACCGGAACCGGTGCTGGCCTCGCAGCTGCGCCGGTTCTCCCCGCCGTACCCGGGCGAGGCGCACCTGACGTGGTACGTCGGCGCCGACGGGACGGTCGGTGACAGCGCCGGGTCCATCGGCGGCCCGGAGGAACCCCCGGCGGGTGCGGAAGCTCCCCGGGCCGACGCGGAGAGACTCCCGGCGACGGCCGGAACACCGGGCGCGGACGGCTGATGCGTACCAGCGAGGAGCTCTACCACCAGGTCCGCTGGGACGCCCGCTTCGACCCGGCGCGGTTCACGCTCGGCCTGCTCCAGCGCGGGGCCGCCCCCAAGCGGGTGCCGCTGCCGTCGTTCGTGCCGGGCGGTGACATCCCCTGGCACCGGGTGCTGTTCGTCGAGGCGGACGGCGAGCTGGTGTGGGACCGGGCCACCGGGGTGGACCGGATCGACGTGACCCGGGCCGGGCGGGTGCGCGAGCCCCGGCTGCTGCGCGCGCCGTTCTTCACCGCCCGGACCCCGTACGCCTGGGACGCGGCGGACGGCGGCGGCTGGCGGCCGGTGGACGCGCCCGGCGCCGGGACGACGGCCGGTCCGGCGCGGGTGCGGCTGCTGACCTGGAACACGCTGTGGGACCGCTACGACGCCCCGCGCATCGCGACCGACCGGCGCAGGCCGCTGCTGCTGGCCGATCTGGCGGCGGCCGATGCGGACGTGATCGCGCTCCAGGAGGTCGAACCCGCGCTGCTCGCCCTGCTGCTGGCGCAGCCGTGGGTGCGGTCCGGCTACACCCTGGGCACCGACCCGGACTGCGCCGATGTGGCCGACAGCGGGCTGGTGCTGCTGAGCCGGCTGCCGGTGCGTGAGGCGGCCCTGCACGTGCTGGCCCCGCACAAGGCGGTGACCGCCGTCACCGTCGACACGGCGGGCGGTCCGCTCGTGGTGGCCGCGACCCACCTGACCAGCGACCACACCGAGCAGGGGGCGGACCGGCGCGCGGCGGAACTCGCCCGGCTGGCCGAGGGGCTGGGCGGCGTCGAGGCCGCGCTGGCGCTGGTCGGCGACTTCAACGACGGCCGGTCCGGGGCCGCCGGACCGGCGGCCGCGCTGGGGCTGCGGGACGCGTGGAGCGACGTGCACGGGCCGGCGGACGACACCCCGACCTTCGACCCGGTGGTCAATCCGCTGGCCGCGGTCGGCTCCCTGTCGGGCCGGCCGGCCCGGCTGGACCGGATCCTGCTGCGGTCGGCCGAGGCGCGGGTGCGGGAGGCCGCGCTGCGCGGCGACGCGCCCACCGCCGAGGGGCTGTTCGTCTCCGACCACTACGGGGTCGAGGCGACGGTCGAGTTCGGGCCGGACGGCTCGGGCGGCTCCCTCGGCGTACCGGCGACCGCGCGGACGGCGGTGGCCTGGCTGCCGCCGCCCGACCCGGCGGTGGACGCGCTGCGCCGGGAGCACGACCCTGGGGCCGGCCGCTGGCCGGCGCACGTGAACCTGCTGTTCGGCTTCGTTCCCGAGTCCTGCTTCGAGGAGGCACTGCCGCTGCTGGCCGAAGCGGCCGCGCGGACCGCTCCGTTCACCGCCCGGCTGGCCGGGGTGCACAGCTTCGGGCACCGCGAGGACGCCACCTTGTGGCTGGACCCGGCGGCCGACGGCGACGCGGCGTGGCAGGAGCTGCGCCGGGCGCTGGCGGAACGCTTCCCCGGGTGTGGCGGGCGGGGCGACGCGCGGGGGTTCACCCCGCACCTGACGCTGGGGCGCAGCCGCGATCCGCAGCGGGCGGTCCGCGAGTTCGGGGCCCGGCTCCCGGAAGGGGGTTCGGCGGCGCGGGTCGGATCGCTCGCGGTGCTGTCGCGGCGCGGGGACGAGCCGATGCGGATCCGGGCGGCCGTGGAACTGGGCACCGGTTCGGTGCGGTGGCTCCCGGAGGGGGCTCCGTCGCCGAGGGAGACGGGACCCGCCGGGCCGGTCGCCGAACGGGTCGCGGCCGCGCTCGCCGACGGGGTGGTGCACCTGGCCGGTTCGCGGCGCATGGGCTGCGCGCTGCCCGGGGCGGACCTGGACCTGGTGGCGGCCCTGCCGGGCGAGGTGAGCCCCGAACGGCTGCGGGAGCGGATGGCGGCGGCGCTGCCGGAGGCCCGGCGGCTCCGGCTGGTCACGGGCGCGCGGGTGCCGGGGCTGCGGTTCCGGATGGGCGCCCTGGACGTGGACCTGGTGGCCGTCGCCACGGGCGGGGCGGCCCCGGCGCAAGCGGTGGCCCGGCGGGCCGGGGCGGGCGCGGCGGCGGTGGCGCTCAGCGCGGTGAGTGACGCCGACGCGGTGCGCGGCTCCGTATCCGCACGGTCCGAGGCGTTCGCGGGGCTGGCGCGCGAGGTGAAGGCCTGGGCCCGGGCCCGGGGCCTGGACTCGGCGCCGTTCGGCGGCCTGCCCGGGCTGGCCTGGGCGGTACTGGCGGCGCGCACCGTCTCCGAGGCCGCGGACCTGGCCCCTGCGGCGCTGGTACGGGAGTTCTTCGCCACGTGGGCGGCATGGGACTGGCACGTCCCGGTCACCCTCAGCGGGCCGAGCGGCCCGGACGCGCACCCCGCCGCCCCCGGACCCGGCGCGGCCGTCACCGTACTCACGCCCTCCCACCCCGTCCGCAGTTGCACGGCACAGGTGACCCCCGGAATGCGGGACCTGCTGGTACGGGAGCTGTACGCGGCGTGGGAGTGGCTGGAGGCCGACCCGGACCGCCGCTCCCCCGCCGCCCCCGCTCCGCCGCACCGGCGGCACGCCGCCTGGGCGGTGGTCACCGTACGGGGCGCCCGGCCCGGGGAGTTCGAGGAGAACCTGGGCCGGATGCGCGGCCGGCTGCGCGCCCTGCTCGGCGCCCTCGCGGACGCCGGCCTGCCCGACGCGCACGCGTGGCCCCGCCCGTTCGAGCGCGGCGACACCCTGGCCCGGTACGCGATCGGCCTCGGTACCGCCCCGCCGGACGCGACCCGGCTCGCCGCCCTCGCCGCCCCGTGGTCCCGTGGGCTGCCCGGTGTCCAGGTCGCGTGGGCGGAGTGCGGGGCGGTGCCCTCGCTCGGCTGAACCCCCCGGGGCCGGGCGGTGCTCAGAGCTCGATGACGATCTTCCCGGCGGTGTGCCCGGCCTGGCTCAGCTCGAAGGCGGCCGCCAGCTCGGCCAGCGGGAACGTCTCGGCGACCGGCACCGTCAGCAGCCCGCTGTCGGCGAGCCGGCCCAGTTCGGTGAGGTCGCTCGCGACGGGCCTGACCCACATCCACTGACCGCCCGCGCCGAGCACGGTGTGGTCGGCGATCGACGCGTGCCGCCCGCCGTCGGCAAGGACCGCCCGCGTCACGTCCAGCACCCCGCCGACGAAGTCCGCGACGACGGTCACCCCTTCGGGGGCCAGTTCGCGGACGCGGCCCGCCAGGCCGTCCCCGTACGCGACGGGCTCGCAGCCCAGCTCGCGCAGCCGGTCGTGGTTGCGCGGCGAGGCGGTACCGATGACGCGGGCGCCGAGCGCACGGGCGATCTGCACGCCGAGGGAGCCGACCCCGCCCGACGCGCCGTGCACGAGGACGGTGTCCTCCTTGCCGGTGCCGAGGCGGGTGAGCAACTGGTAGGCGGTGAGACCGGCCAGCGGCAGCCCGGCCGCCTGCTTCCAGTCGAGCGACGCGGGCTTCGCCGCCAGCGTCCGTACGGGCGCGCTCACGAACTCGGCGAAGGTGCCGCCGTGCACGTAGTCCTTCCGGGTGTACGCGATGACCTCGTCGCCGACCGCGAACTCGGGGACGTCGATGCCGACCCGCTCGACGGTGCCGGCCACGTCCCAGCCCGGGACCACCGGGTACACGACGTCCATCAGCCCGTCGAGCGCGCCCGCCATGATCTTCCAGTCGACGGGGTTCACCCCGGCGTACTTGACGCGGACGAGCACCTCGCCGGGTGCGACCTTGGGGACGGGGAGCCTGGTTTCGGCGAGTACCTCCGTACCGCCGTACGTCTCGTATGCCATGGCCCGCATCGTTTCCTCGGACATGTACCCGGCCTCTTTCGTGAGCTCGTGCGATCGGCTGCGTGGCGCCAATCCCATCACGGACGGCCGGGCGCGCCCCGGCAAGCCGCGCCGCCGGTGCTCGGGCGGACCCCGGCGCTTGCTAGCCTGCCTCCCCGTCACTTGGGAGGCTCACATGTCGCATCGTCCGGTCACCGTCGTCACCGGAGGGAGCCGGGGCATAGGCGCGGCGACCTGCGTCAGGCTCGCCGCCGAGGGGCACGACGTGGCGCTCGGCTACATCAGCGACGACGCGGCCGCCCAGGCCACCGCCGGCCTGGTCCGGGCGACCGGTTCGCGGTGCGTGACCGTACGCGGCGACACGTCCACGGAGTGCGGGGTCGAGCGGCTCTTCGACATCGCGGGGGCCGAACTCGGCGCGGTCACCGGGCTGGTCAACAACGCCGGGGTCACCGGCCCGCTGGGGCGGCTCGCCGAAGCCCGGACCGAGGACCTGCGCCGCGTGATGGAGGTGAACCTCCTGGGGTACCTGCTCTGCTGCCGCCGGGCCGCCCAGGACATGGCGGCCTCCGGCGGCGGCGCGATCGTCAACGTCTCCTCCACGGCGGCCACGCTCGGCAGCCCCGGGGAGTACGTCCACTACGCGGCGACCAAGGCGGCCACCGACGCACTGACCGTGGGCCTGGCCAAGGAGCTCGGCCCGGACGGGATCCGGGTCAATGCCGTGGCGCCCGGCATCATCGACACCGACATGCACGCCGCGATGGGCGACCCCGGCCGGCCCGCCCGGGCCGCCGGGACGATCCCGCTCGGACGGCCGGGCCACCCGCGGGAGGTGGCGGGCGCCATCGCCTGGCTGCTGTCTCCGGACTCCTCGTACACGACGGGAGCCGTGCTGCGGGTGTCGGGCGGCCGCTGAGCCGGCGGCGCGGGACCGCCGCGGGTCAGCCGAAGGCGGCCCGCGTGACCGGACCGTAGACGCCGGGCGGGTCGCCCTTGATGCCGCGGTCGCTCTGGAGCTGCGCGACGCCGCGCCGGGTGCGTCCGTCGTAGACGCCGGTGACGGCGACGTACGTGAACCCCTGCTCGTACAGCCGCTGCTGCAGGATCCGCACCTCGGGGCCCTTGTCCCCCTGGCGCAGGGTGCCGCCGCCCCCGGCCGGGGGCGGCGGGGCGGCGCCGGACGGGCCCGCGGGCCGGGTGCTCGGGCCCGCCGCGGGCACCGAGGGCGCCGAGGGCGTGGCCGTCGTGCCCGGCGGCGAGGCGGAGGCCTTCGGCCGGGGCGGGGCGGCGGACGGGGCGGCCGGCCCGGTGTCGGGGCTGCGCGCCGGAAGCGCCGGCACGGTCAGGCCGGGCGGCGCCCCGGCCCGCCGGGGCTGCGGGTCGGGACCGCTCAGCAGCAGCACCAGACCCCCGGCGCACGCGAGCGCGAGCAGGGCGAGGACGGCCGGCGTCCGCGGCCGCCGACGCCGCCCGGGCGCACCCGACGGCGCGGCGCCGGGAACCGGTTGCGGTGCCCGGACCGGCGGCGCCGCGTCCTCGGGCCAGGTCGGACCGTCCGGCGCGGGGGACGGCCGGCCCGGGGCGGCGACGTAGGGGCGCACCAGCAGGCCGTCGTCAGGCATGGGCCCGCTTCGGGCCGGTGGCACGGGGGACCGCCGTGCGGGCGGGCAGCAGCATGGATTGCGTCTTTCGGAGTGCGGGTCGCGCCGTGATTCTGGATCGGGCGCACTCTCGCCTCCCGGGACGCCCCGGGTCAAGCCGGGTGTCCGATCCGCCCGTTCCCTCCGGGCGGGAGATCCGGCCTGAACCGGCGTCACCCGGACGTGTGAGGGGTGCGGCTCGGCCGTCCGGGCGTACGGCATGGTGGAGGAATGCAGTTCCGCCGGGCCGCCCTGCCCCTCTGCCTCCTCGCGCTCCTGACGAGCACCGGCTGCGTGCCGGCCGGACCGGGGGAACGTGCCGCGGGTGCCGCGCCGGGTTCCCCGCCTCCGGTCGGAGCGGCGGACACCCCGCCCGCCGCGCCCCCGCCCCCCGCGCTGCCGCTGAGCCCGCTCCCCGACGCCGGCCCCCGTCATCCGGCCCCCGACACCGGCCCGGACGCGGCCGGGGGGCCGAAGCAGCGGCCCCGGACCCGTCCCGCCCGCCGGGGCGGCGAGCACGCCGCGAAACCTGCCGTTCCCCGGCACCCGGCGCACGCCCCGCGCGGGGAGGAGCTGTGCGCCGCGGCGCAGGGCGTGGTCCCGCCCTCCGTCGTCGACCTCTGCGTGCGCCAGTACACCCGCTGACCGGCCAGGACTCCCCTGCGAACGCATCGGGCTTGACCCTCACACCGTGTCAGGCTGTGCCGTGGGAGGCGTCATGTTCACCATCGGAGACTTCGCCAAGTACGGCCGGGTATCGGTCCGCATGCTGCGCCATTACGACGCCCTCGGACTGCTCCGCCCGGCACGTGTCGACCCCGCGAGCGGCTACCGCTTCTACGAGGCCGAACAGCTCTCCCGCCTCAACCGTGTCATCGCGCTCAAGGAACTCGGCTTCAGCCTCGAAGAGGTGGGGGCCATCCTCAACGAGCGGCCTGGCGTGGCCGGGCTGCGCGGCATGCTGCGGCAGCGGCAGGCGGAACTGGAGGACGCCGTGGCCGCCGCCGCGGCGCGGCTGGCGGCGGTCGAGACGAGGCTCCGGACCATCGAGAGCGAGGGAACCATGCCGGCCGACGAGATCGTTGTGAAGAGCCTGCCGCCCGTCCGCCTGGCGGAACTGACCGGCGTCGCCGCCGGGTACGCCCCGCAGGACATCGGGCCGGTCATCGGTCCTTTGTACGAGGAGCTGTGCGGCCGGGTCGAGGCCGCTGGGGTCGTTCCGACGGGTCCGGGTCTGGCCTACTACGAGGACGCTCCGGACGCCGCGCCCGGATCCGTCCTGGTGCACGCCGGGCTCCCCGTCGCGGCGGCCGTCCGTGCCGAGGACCTCGGGGGCGGGGTGCGGATCGTCGAGCTGCCCGGGGTCGAACGGGCGGCGACCGTGGTGCACCGGGGGTCGATGGACGGCGTGCTGCCGACGGCCCAGGCGCTGGCCCGGTGGATCGACGCCCACGGCCACCGCTCCACCGGATTCGCGCGCGAGCTGAACCTGGCCTGTCCGCAGGACCGCGACCAGTGGGTCACCGAGCTCCAGGAGCCCCTGGCCCCCTGAGCGCCGCCGGGACCCGCTCCGCGCGGCGCCCGCAGGCGGCGGCGCAGCGCCGGGCCGAGCGGGTGGTGCCCTCGCGGGCGGTCCGCAGCCGGCGCAGGGCGGTGTGGCCGCGTCGGCGCCACTCGGCGCGGGGCAGCCCGGCGCGCTGGCCGCCGCCGGTGATCAAGGCGTTGACCGGGGCGTGCGGGTCGGCGGCCATCCCCTTGGCGATCAGGATCCCGGCCACCAGCGGTACCAGCGCCACCGCCAGCGCCGAACCGGCGGTGCTCACCTGCTGCATGCGCGGGCGGTGCGTGCCGCGCGCGGCTTCGTACGTCATGGCGCCATTGGATCAGCGCGGGCCGGGCGGGGAATCGGCGCGGATACTCGAGCCGTTGGACCTGAGGTACTCAGACGGGGTGGGTGGTGTGCGTGGCGGACGGACCGGACGGGCAGGGCTTCGAGGCGGCGACCGGGGACGGCCCCGCGCCGCATCCGGTCCCCGGGCGGGCGGCCGAGGTGCGGACGGCGTACGAAGGGCTGATGCAGATCCGGCGTCTGGTGAACGGCCCGCGGGGTACGGAGGTTCCCGCCCCGTGGGAGCTGCGCCGGATGCCGCGCGCGGTGGCCCTCGTACTGGAGGCCGCGGGCATCGCGCCGTCGGCGGTGGCCCCGGACGGGCGGCGTTCGCACACCGGCTACCGGGTGGCGGCCGCGCCGGAGCCGGGGCGGGTGCACGTGTCGTGGCTCGGCCCGCCCGGTGGCGGCGCGGTGGAGGAGGAGCAGGACCGGCTGGCGGAGTGCGCCCGGGTGCTGGAGCGGCACGGATGGGAGTGCCTGTTGTACCGCGGCCCCCGCCGACGCCGCTTCCTGGAGGTCGAACCAGCCCGCTGAACCGGCCCGTCCTGCTTCGCAACAGCCCGAAAAGGGTTTCCGCGCCGCCCCACTGCCCGGGCAGACTCGGCGGATGAGCGAGCCCGACGCGATTCCCGACACGCCTCCCGGCGCGGCCGCCGCCCGGGACGGGACCCGTCCCGCGATCCGGCCCGGCGCCCTCGCCACGCCGCGGCTGGACCTGGTGCCGCTGCGGCCCGAGCACGCCGAGGAGATGGCCGGGGTACTGGAGGACCCCGCGCTGTACGCCTTCATCGGCGGCGAGCCGCCGGACCCGGCCGCCCTACGCGAGCGCTACGGGCGGCTGGCCGCCGGTTCACCGGATCCGGCGCTGGTGTGGGGCAACTGGGCGCTGCGGCTGCGCGCGGAGCGGCGGCTCGTCGGGACCGTCCAGACCACCGTCGCCCCGGCCGAGGACAGCGCCGAACTGGCCTGGGTGGTCGGCGCGCCCTGGCAGGGCAGGGGCTTCGCGACGGAGGCCGCCGGTGCGGTGGGCGCGTGGCTGCTGGCACTGCCCGTCGGCCGCCTCCTGGCCCACGTCCACCCGGACCACCACGCCTCGGCGGCGGTCGCCCGGGCCTGCGGCCTCGCTCCCACCCCGCACCGCCGGGACGGCGAGGTCCGCTGGGAAAGCCGGCCCGGGGGCTGAGGCGGGCGAGGCGGTACGAACCGGGAGGGACCGTACCGCCTCGGGCTCAGCCGGGGGTCACGGGGTGCCGAACGTCAGCGTCAGCCGCGGGGTTCCTTCGTTGGCGGCGGCTTCCGAGGACCAGAGCCACAAGGCGTCCGTCCCGGTGCTGGTCAGCGCCAGCCCGTAGCTGCCGCCGAGGGCGGACGCGACGGTGGCCGGGTCCAGTCCGGTGGTGTGGACGGCCGAGCCGTCCGGGATGCCCGGGAAGCTGCCGAGCGCCGGCGCGCCCAGTCCGGGGCGGTTGTTGTACGTCGTCCCGCCTTCGGTCCACGCGCCGGTGACCGGGACCACCGGGACGGTGTCCGTAGTACCCGCGCCGGACATGGTGCTGGTCTTCACGCTGAGCGTCGCCGACTTGAGCACCGTGCCCGCGGGCGCGGCGGGCAGGTCGAAGCGCAGGTAGCTCGCGTACAGCGGAGCCCCGCGGACGGCGAGTGAGCCCGAGGTCCCGAAATTGGCGTCGGGGGCGCCCGCGTTCGCGTACGTGTCCTCGGCCGCCGTGAGCTGCACGACCGAGTCGGCGGGTGCGGAGGCGAGGGCGTAGTGGTTCTGGACCTGCGCCGCGCTCAGTACGCCGGGGTAGACGGCCGTCTCGTCGAGCAGGCCCGCCCAGTAGTCGCTCGTCGGGCGGTCGGGCCAGGCGTTCAGGTTGTCGCCGCCCGCGTGCCAGTAGCCGGCGAAGTTCTCGTGCGTGGTGACGTTGAGGGTGCCCTTCGGGGCGCCGTCCACGTAGAGGGTCATTCCGCCGGGGCCCTGGGTGGCGACGACGTGGTGCCACTTGTCGTCGTTGTACCGGTCGGTGCCCCCGGTGGTGATGGTGCGGGTTGCCCCGGTGTAGACGCCGTAGACCAGCCGGCCGTCATTGGTCATGTAGATGTGCTTGTCGTACTGACTGCTGGTCCGGTCCTGGTTGTTGCCGAAGCCGACGAGCTTGCCGCCCCGGGTGGTGTTCGTCTTGAACCAGGTCTCGATGGAGTAGCTGCTGCCCACCGTCTGCCGCTGGTCCCCGTAGACCTGGGTGTTGCTGCCGTTGAAACCGATCGCCGTGCTCGCGCCGGTGACCGCGCCGGGTGACTGCCGCAGCGCCGGTCCGTTCAGGTGGACGCCGCTGCGGTTGCCCGCGGCCGAGGAGTCGGCGACGAACGGCAGGGCCGACTCGTCGTAGCGCCAGTACTGCTGGGCGCCGTCGGTACGGACCGCGTTGGGGTACGCGTCGACCGAGGCCGGGACGGTGACGGACGCGGTCGCGGACAGCGCGCTGGTGTTGCCGGCCGCGTCGGTCGCCGTCACCCGGTAGGTGTAGGACTGCCCGGTGAGGACGGTGGTGTCCGTCCAGGAGGCCTGCGGTCGCCTGAAGAACAGCGAGTCCCCGGCGACCGTGCCGATCGGTGCCGCCGAGCCGTTGCGGTAGATCCGGTAGGTCAGCGCGCTGTCGTCCAGGTCGAGGCTGGTGCGCCAGCGCACCTGGACTTCGCCGGGCCTGAAACTGACGGCGCTCGCGACGGGGACGGTGGGCGCGCCGGTGTCGCCCGTCGAGGCGAAGCGGGTCAGGCTCTGCTGGGCGGTCCCGTTGACGGTGGTGAATTCCCCGCCGACCCACAGGTACTTGACCCCGGCCTCGGAGCCCACCGTCATCACGCGCGGGCCGATGCCCTCGCCGATGCCGTCGTCGGTGTCGGGCGCCCAGCCCAGTTTGCCGACGGAGGTGGTCGGCTGGGCCAGCAGGTGGTGGCGCCGGCCGTCGGGGTACTCGCCGACGCTGGAGCAGTCGTGCGCGTGCGAGGCGCTGTACAGCACGCCCTGGTAGGGCAGCACGGCCTGGGTGGCACCGAGGCAGGTGTCGCGCCAGCGCTGGTTGAAGTCGCTGAGGTCGAGGGCGATGCGGCCGTCGAAGACGCCGCCGCCCGTGCCCTCGTTGCCCGTGTAGAAGCCGGTCGCGTCGGTGGCGATGTCCTTGACCACGGAGTTGGTCTCGATGAAGCCGGGGTAGGCCTTGGTGAGTGCGCCGCTCGTGGCGTTGACGACGGCCAGGGCGTGGGTGTTCGTACCGTTGACGGTGAAGAAGTCGCCGCCCAGTACGACGTTGGCGCCGTCCGGGGTGACCTCGACGGCCCG
The DNA here is from genome assembly GCF_053610645.1 of Streptomyces sp. NPDC054883. Lineage (NCBI taxonomy): Bacteria > Bacillati > Actinomycetota > Actinomycetes > Kitasatosporales > Streptomycetaceae > Streptomyces > Streptomyces sp. NPDC054883. The sequence goes on from NZ_JBSGYT010000001.1 coordinate 182,049, forward strand.
GCCGGGCTCGTCGGCGTCGGCGGTGAAGGGCTTGACGGCGCCGTCGGCCGCGCCGACTGCCGCGAAGCGGCTGCGCGGCTGGCCGGAGACGGTCAGGAAGTCACCGCCCGCGTAGACGGTGTCGTCGGTGACGGCGAGGGATCGCACGGTGGCGGCGAAGGCCGGCCGGAAGGAGGTCTTCACCGTGCAGCTCGCCACGTCGATGGCGGCGATGCTGGAGACGGGGATGCCGTTGACGGCTCCGAAGTAACCGCCCGCGTAGAGGGTCTTCTTGTCGGGCGAGAGGGTGAGCGCGCGGACGGTGGCGGTGCCCCCGCCGAGGGTGAAGTCCAGGGAGCAGGAGGTCGGGGCGCCGGTCGCGGCGTCGAGGGCCGCGAAGTTCACCGCCGGCCGCTCGCTGCCGCCGCCGCCCGCCGGGGGGCGTACGGCCGAGAAGGTACCGCCGACGAAGACCGTGCCGCCGGTCTCGGCGAGGGCCCAGACGATGCCGTTGGGCTGCCAGGTGGGCAGCGCGTCGGCGGTGAAGGCCACGGGCGGGGTGACGGCCGCCGCCGGTGGGACGGGGCCGAGGACGGCGCCGGTGCCGGCCAGGGAAAGTGCGAGAGCGGTGGCAAATCCTCTGGATCTACGCATGAACCCCCCAGTTCGGTGTGCGTCCCCCGCCGTGGCGCCGCGCGGGGCACGGCCGTACGGCCCTCCGGCCCGCTTCCGGGGCCGGGCGGTCGTGCGTACGGGCGCACCCTAGGGCGGATAGCCCGCCCCGGCACGGCACTTGACCCATCGCATGCCGAACCGGGCCCGGGGGCGCGGGTTCAGGAGGCGGCCAGCGGGCGGCAGAGCAGGGCCGCCGCGGAGGGGCGGAATCCCGCCCGGGTGGTGAAGGCGACGCCGGCCGCGTACTCGGTGGGCAGGCACTGGCCCTTGTAGCCGCCGTACGCGAAGTCGCCTCCGGCGGCGCCCGGCGGCCGGCTGTCGCCCCGGTCGAACCAGACCGTACGGCCCGCTGCCGCCGGGAGGGCGGTACGGGCCGGCGCGCACAGGGCCGCCGAGACGCGCTCGCCCCGCAGGCTGTACCCGATCAGGAAGCGCCCCGCCGGGCACTGGAGCTTCGTGTACCCGGAGGCCCAGTCGCCGCCCGGCGGCACGTACGTCTCGTCGCGGACCACCGTGTGGCCGCCGGCCGGGGCGCGCAGGTCGGACCCGGTGCACAGGCCCCGGCCGCCGGTGTGGCTCAGGCCGGTCAGCATTGCGCCGTCGGGGCAGACCGCTTTGCGGGCCCCGCTGTCCCAGTCGCCGGCGGCGCGGGTGAGCAGCGAGGCGCTGTGGTCCTGGTGGTCGGTGTTCAGCTGGTACCAGGCCGGGGTGGCGGGGACCGGCCCGGTGCGGCCGCCGGCGGTGAGGAGCCCGGACCACGCGGGGGTCCGCCAGTCGCCCTGGTCGAGGACTCCGGTGCGGCGGCCGGTCTGGTCGTAGCGCAGCAGCGCCCAGCTGTCGCCGCCGGGGGCGCCCTGGGCGGTGGTGCTCCAGCCGACGAGCGGCCAGTACGCGAAGTCGGCGTCGGACGTGGCGAGGTAGGAGGTGAAGCGTGTGAACCAGGCGCGCGGAGCGGCGCCGCCCTCGTCGGCGCCGATGCCGAACTCGCTGATCCAGACGGGGGCGGTGAAGTGGTTGCCGGTTTCGGCGGAGACGAAGAAGGCCTGGTCGTAGACGGTCTGTTCGAGCTGGGCGGGGCTCATGTCCTGGTAGCGGAGGTCGCTGGTCTCGCCGAGGCCGGTGGCTCCGCTGTGGTGCGGGCCGGTGTACCCGTAGAAGTGGGCGGAGTAGACGAGCTTGTGGGAGACGACGAGGGTGTGGGAGAGGGTACGGACGGGCGTGAGGGCCGGGCGTCCGTGCGGGAAGCCGTCGACCGGGATGCCGGTCCAGTTGATGCCCTCGATGACGATGAGCAGGTTCGGGTTGGCCTCGGTGAGGATGCGGTCGGCGGCCTCCTGGGCGGCCGCGTACCAGTCGTGGGCGTCACCGAGGCCCCAGTTGGGGTCGTCGAGGACGTCGCGGCGGACCTCGTTGTAGAGGTCGGCGCCGACGACGCGCGGGTTGTCACGGTAGCGGCGGGCGAGGAAGACCCAGTCGTCGGCCCACTGGGCGGTGGAACGGCCGCTGTTCCAGCGTTCGTTGCCGTCGACACCGCAGCACCAGCGGGTGGTGCCGGTGTGGTTGTTGAGGATGACCGCGAAGCCCGCGTCGGTGAGGGCGGCGACGACGGCGTCGTAGACCTGGAGCGGGGTGCGCCCGCGCAGGGCCGGGTTGGCGGCGACGGCCGCGTCCGGGACCGGGCCGGTGGAGTGCAGCATCTCGTTGGAGAAGGGCAGTCGGACGCTGTTGAGGCCGAGGGTGCGGAAGTCGGCGAGCAGGGCGGGCAGGGCCACCCGGTCCAGGCCGAGCGGGATGCCGTGGGAGTCCTGGCCGGCGTGGTGGCCGGCGGGGTCGGTGCGGTCGCCGGAACCGGTCCAGGAGCCCTGGGCGCCGTCCCAGTTTCCTGAGCGCAGGCGGAAACGGTTGCCGTCGGCGTCGACGACGTACCGGCCGCTGGTGGACAGGGGCGGCTTCCAGGCGTCCGCCGTCGCCGGCGCGGCCGCGGCGGTCGTGGGCAGGGCCCCGGCCGCGGCGGCCGTGGGCAGGGCCCCGGCCGCCGTCAGCACCAACACGCTCAGGACCACCCGTAACAGGCTCTTCATGTCGCTCCTGCCGACCGCGGAAGCCCGCCCGGGCGGGCGGTGCGGCGCCAAGTTACCGGCCGGTCGCCCCCTGCGGAAGGCACAGGGCGAACCGGTTCTCCGGCCGCCGCGGCCCGCTGGACGCGGCACGGCGGAGCCACGTCCGCGGGCGGTGCTCCCGGCAGCCGCGCGCGGGGACGCACCGCCCAGAGGCCGCCCCGCAGGGGCCTGCGCCCGGCCGGGTGCGGGCGGGCCCGTCCGGGGGGCGGGGGCCGCGGGGTCGTTCGCGTGGGGGCAACCCCGGGGAAAACCGCCCCGCGGGGGGTCGCGCCGCTCTACCGTGCCCTGAGTGCGTTCGGCACGGCACCGGAGGTGGGCGGATGGACGACGAAGAAGACATGCGGCTGGCGCGGATGACGCCGGAGATCTCCCGCCGCACCCTCGCGATGCTGCGGGGTCTGGCCGGGATGGAGCCGCCGGAGCAGGTCCCCGAGGAGGCCATGATCGTGGCCGACGCGATCCTCGCCGAACACGGCACCGACGGGCTCCGGGTCCTGGTGATGACCCTCGCCGCCTGGGCCACGGCGCAGATCGAGAACGTCGCCGAACTGAGCCGGCGCAGCCACGAGGCGGTCCTGGACGCGATGGAACTGGCCTGCCTGGAGGCGAGCGGCGAGGACTGAGCCCCGTCACTATCCGCGTCCACAGGGTGACCCCTGGCACCCGCCCGTCCCCGCTCGGCCCGGGGCCGCGGCGTCGCACCGCCCCGCGCGCCGGAGTCGGCGACACTGAGGTGAGCAGGAGTCCTGGGGGGGTCGTGATCGGAGGCCGTCGTGAGCACACCTTCCCCCATCCGGCTCGCCGCCGTGCTGTCCGCCGAGCACCGCGCCCGGCTCATGGCGCTGGCCCGTGAGGTCAATTTCCGCGAGGGCACCCGGATCTTCAACGAGGGCAGCCGGGCGGAGTCCTTCTGGATCGTGCGTTCCGGCACCGTCACCCTGGAGCTCCCCGTCCCCGGCCACCGCGCCGCGCCGATCGAGAGCCTCGGCCCGGGCGAACTGGTGGGCTGGTCCTGGCTGTTCCCGCCGTACGCCTGGCAGCTCGGCGCCGAGGCGATGACCCTGGTACGGGCGGACCAGTTCGACGCGCCCACGGTAAGGCTGCTGATGGACGCCGACCCCGCCTTCGGCTCCGCCATCGGGCATTGGGTCGGGCGGGTGCTGGCGATGCGGCTCCAGCAGACGCGCACCCGTCTCCTCGACCTGTACGCGCCGCGCATCGCCGCCACCCGCTGAACCTCCTCTCGGGCCCGCGTCCCCGGTCAGCGGGGTGCGGGCCCGCCGTGCGGCCGCCCGCCGGCCCCCCGAAGCGGGTGTCTTCGGCCGTTTCGGCGCCCTCCGTCCGCACAGGTCAACGGCCTCCCACGGCTGCGGACTGCACTCATGCGCTCACGAACGGTGACGTGAATTAGCGGCCCGAACGAGCGTTCCGGCGCTGCATGGGCAAGACTCGCGTCCGTTATCCGGCACGACGACCCCGAGGAGTGTTCGAAATGCGGTCCATCAGCAGGAGTCTGGGACTGGCTTCCGGAGCCATGGCGCTCACCGCTCTCACCGCGCTGGCCGGGTCGGGAGCCGCCGACGCGGCGCCGACCGGAGCGGAAACCCTCTACGCCCCGTCGGCGCTCGTGGTCAGCGTCGCCTCCGGAGAGGACCCCGCCCAGGCGACGGTGATGCGCGCGGGGACGCTGGTGTGCGCGCCGCGTCCGACGGGCACGCACCCGGACCCGGCCGCGGCGTGCGCCGAACTACGCGCGACCGGTGGCGCGCCGGACGCGCTGACCGCACCCCGCGCGAACGTGCGGTGTACCAGGGAGTGGAACCCGTTGACCGTCACGGTCGACGGGGTGTGGCAGGGCCGCAGGATGAACTACGCGCACGTCTTCGCCAACCCGTGCGAGCTGCGCAGCAGCGAGGGCGTCCTGTTCCACGTGTAGGACGGCGCGCCGGCCCCGCCGGGCGGCGCCGTGCGACCGCCGCCCGGTCTCCGTCACCCCAGTTCGAGGCTGGTGACCCCGTACAGGCCGGACAGGTCGAGCGCGGGCGCCGGGCCCGTGTACATGCGGGCCGTCTCGAAGGTGGGCACCAGTCCCAGGTCGACCGCCAGCTTCACGGCCGCCGGGTTCGCGTCGGGTACGTCCACGGCGACCCGCCCGCCGGGAGCGTGCCGCGCGAGCCCGCGCAGCAGGGCGGCGGCGACCTGGGGGGTGGCGGCGTACAACGGACCGATCCTGGCGGCGGCGCTGCCCGGGCGGATCACGCCGAGGCCCTCGACCCGTCCGTCCCGGACGGCGGCGAGGGCCGTCCGCCCGGGCAGCCCGGTCCAAGCCGCGAGGAAGGAGTCCCGGGCCTCCGGGAAGAACAGGCGGTCGTAGGAGGCGAGTTCCGCGAAGGGCAGGGAAGCGGCGTCGACCACCCGCACCCCGCGGTCGTCCCCGGCCCCCGGAACCCCCTCGTAGCGGGCGTTGTTCCAGGCCCGGCGGAAGCCGGACCTGCCGTAGTTGTCCTGCTGCTCGACGACCCCGTCCAGGCCGACCAGGCGCCCGTCGAGCCGCGCCATCCCGGCGTGCCACAGCCGGATCCCGTAGCCCCGGCCGCGCACGGCGGGCCGGGCGATGTAGAAGCCGATGAACCCGTGGCCGGTTCCGTAGCGGACCGCCGAGATGCAGGCCACCGGCTCCCCGTCGAGCCGGCCGACGAGGAACCCGCCGGGGTCCGCGACGGCGAAGGCGAAACGGTCGCCGACGCCCGGGTTCCAGCCTTCCTCCTCCGCCCAGGAGCGGATCAGTTCCATGTCGCAGGCGCTCGCGCCGGTGATCTCGAAGCCCGTCATGCCCGGTGTTCTACCAGACGCCCCCGCGTCCGCGCAGCCCCGCACCGGTCGGCCTGACGCCGCGCCAGGAGGCGGCGCGGGGGGCCGGACCGGCCTCCACGTGCGTGCCGTCGGCTCGCCGGTCAGCCGGCGCAGATCACGTCGTCCAGCCGGATCGGCCTGCTGTCGAGCCGGACGTACGCGGTGAAGGTGTCCGTGGCCCCGCCGTCCCAGTGGGTGGTGACGGTGGCCCAGCCGACGCCGGCGTTCTGGGCGACGGTGGCCGGCCCGACCGTGATCCGGTTGGGCTTGCTCCGGGCGCAGAGCAGCACGTCACTGTCCGGGTAGTTCTTCTGTTTGTCCTTGAGCTGCTGGGAGACCCGGTGCCGGCGGTCGTGGGCGGACGGGCCGTGGTGTCCGTAGAAGCCGATCAGGAAGCCGCTGATCTGGGCGGCCGTGTGCCGGTGGGCGAGGGCGGTGATGTCGCCGAACGGAGGCGCGTCGGCCAGGGCCGCGGGCGCGGCAGCCGCGGGGACCAGGAGGGCGGCCAGGCCGAGCAGCAGGGCGCCGGGGAGGTGCGGGGTGAGCTTCATGTCCGGTTTGTAACCGTCCGTGCGGTCACGTCGGGCGGGACGCGGCGGGGACCTCACCCCAGTGGGGGCGGGATTCACCACTGTGGCTCGGTTCCCCCGCCCGCTGCCCGCGGGCAGCGGGCAGCGGGCAGCGGGCCCGGGAAAAACGAGCTCGCGGACCGGGGGACGGTCTGCGTAGGGTCGGCCCATGGGGAAGCCGCTCGTCGCAGTGTTCAGTGGGGCCGGGATGTCCACCGATTCCGGGATTCCGGACTACCGGGGGCCGCAGGGGCTGTGGCGGCGCGAGCCCGGCGCCGAGAAGCTCGTCACGTACGCGTACTACATGGCCGACCCGGAGGTCAGGCGCCGTTCCTGGCTGATGCGGGCCCGGCTGGGCGCGCTCGGGGCGCGGCCCAACGCCGCGCACTACGCCGTGGCGGAGCTGGAGCGCGGCGGGACCCCGGTGCGGGTGCTCACCCAGAACGTGGACGGTCTGCACCAGCTCGCCGGGATGCCCGCCCGCAAGGTGTTCGAACTCCACGGCACCGCCCGGTCCGTGGTGTGCACGGCGTGCCACGCCCGGTCGGGCATGGACGAGGCGCTGGCCCGGGTCGCGGCCGGGGAGCCGGATCCCGCGTGCCTCGTGTGCGGCGGGATCCTCAAGGCGGCGACGGTGATGTTCGGTGAGCGGCTGGACCCCGAGGTGCTGGGGCGGGCCGTGGCGGTGGCCAAGGGCTGTCAGGTGTTCGTCGCCGCCGGGTCGACCCTCCAGGTGCAGCCCGCCGCCTCGCTGGCCGGGATGGCCGCGGAGGCGGGGGCCCGGCTGGTCATCGTGAACGCGGAGGAGACCCCGTACGACTCACTCGCGGACGAGGTGGTCCGTGAGCCGATCGGGACGGCCCTGCCGGCGCTGCTGGCCCGGATCGGCGCCTGAGCCGGGCCGGTCCGGCATCCGGTCGGCACCGGCCCCGTCCCTGGCCCCCGCTCAGCCCTCGGCGTCGGCGGCCCGGCGCATTCGCGCCACGTCCAGCTTCTTCATCGTCATCATGGCGGCCGTCGCGCGGGCGGCCCGGCCCGGATCCGGGTCGGCGATCAGGTCGATGGCGCCGGGCGGGACCACCTGCCAGGACACCCCGAACCTGTCCTTGACCCAGCCGCAGGCCGACTCCGCTCCGCCGTCCTTCGTCAGCTCGTCGTAGTAGTAGTCCGCCTCCGCCTCGTCGGCGCAGTGGATCTGGAAGGAGATGGCCTCGGTGAAGGGGAACTGCGGGCCGCCGTTGAGGCCGACGAACTTCTGCCCGTTGATCTCGAACTCGACGATCAGCACCTCACCGGCCGGACCGGGCCCCGCCTCGTTGTAGTAGGCGGTGCGTCCTCGCTCGCCGTCCTTGAAGACGGACAGGTAGTAGTCCGCCGCGGCCTCCGCGTTGCCGTCGAACCACAGACAGGTGGTGAAGCCGGCGCTGCTGCTCATGACTGCCTCCACAGTGGGTGGGCGGGACGGGCCCCGGGGTCGGTCCGTCCCACACATGAAGACCGGTCCCCGGCCCCGAACTCATCGGTGTGCCGGGGACCGGTCCGTGTCCCTTCCGGAAAGCGCTCGTCCGGACTACAGGGCGAGCATCCGGTCGACGACCCGCGCGGCGGCGTGGCCGTCGTCCAGGTCGCAGAACTCGGCGCGGAACGCCGCGCGGGCCTCGGCGTGTGCGGCGCAGATCGCGTCGGCGTCGCGCACGGCCTCGATCAGGCTCGCGGAGTCGGCGATGAGCGGTCCGGGAGCCTTCTTCTCCAGGTCGAAGGTGAAGCCGCGCAGCGTGTCGCGGTAGTGCTCCAGGTCGTACGTGAACAGCAGGATCGGCCGGTCGGTCAGCGTGAAGTCGAAGATCGCGGACGAGTAGTCCGAGATCAGGACGTCGGCGACCAGCAGCAGGTCCGTGGTGTCGGGCCAGCGCGAGACGTCGACCACGAAGCCGTCCCGGACGCCCTCGCGGACCTGCTCGTTCACCTTGTGGTGGCCGCGGATCAGCAGGACGTGGTCCTTGCCGAGCGCGCTGCGGGCGGCGTCCAGGTCGATCTGCAGGTCCAGCTTGTAGCCGTTGGACCAGCCCTCGCGGTTCTCCCGCCAGGTCGGCAGGTAGAGGACGACCTTCTTGCCCTCGGGCAGGCCGAGCCGCCGCCGGATCTCGGCGACGCGCTGCTCGTCCGGGCGGACGAGGGCGTCGGTGCGCGGGCTGCCGGACTCGATGATCTCGCCGTCGTAGCCGAGGGCGCGCTTGAGGACCGGGGTGGCGTACGAGCTCGGGGAGGCGAGCAGCGACCACTGGGCGGCGTCGTGGCGCAGTGCGTCCAGCGCCTCGGGGCTCGTGTAGTAGTCGTGCAGGTAGTCGTGGCCGATCTGCTTCAACGGCGTGCCGTGCCAGGTCTGCACGACGGTCTGCCCGGGGCGGCGCCGGAAGTGCCCCGGCACGCTGTCGTTGACCACGTAGTAGCGGGCCCGGGCCAGTACGTCCCAGGCCTCCAGGCTGTCGTACTGGACGGCGCGGGCGGTCGACGGGACCTCCGCACGGCCGTCCCGGACCAGCCAGACGTGGTCCAGCTTCGTGCCGCGCCGCACGAGTTCCTCGTGGATGGCGCGCGGGGAGTCGCCGGCGCCGGTCCCCTGGAAGGTCTCGTACACCACCATGTCCTTGACCGGCAGGGCGGACTGGGCCGGGTAGGTGATGTCACGGGCCACCCGCTGGGCGTACCGGGAGCGGTCGTGCGGGCTGATCAGCGGGTCGCTGTTCAGCACCAGCCGGTCGTACAGCCGGGCCTCGACGCGCATCCGGCGGCCGTCGGTGGTGAGGTGGTGCGGTCCGGAGAAGAGGACCGGCGGCAGGAGCTGGAGCGGCGCGCCGCGGTCGACGCCGAGCAGGCTCGCGGTGGTGCCGCCCTGGCTCGCCGGGCGCAGGGTGGGCCACCAGCGGCTGTGCGGCAGGGTGGTCCGACCGGCGTACGGCTCGGGCAGGACCGGTTCGAAGGTGGCCTCGAAGCGGTCGCCGTCACGGGTGACGGGGTAGCTGAACTCGGCGCCGTGGTGGTTGTGCAGGACCAGCTCGTACGGCTCGTCGGCGGTGTCCGCGGGCGCGTGGAAGATGCCCCCGAGGGTGAGGGTGCCGTTCTTGGTCGTGACGGTGTCCACCAGCGGCGGCGAAGCCTGCACCGAAAGGACCAGGTGGCCCGAGGGCCCGCGCTTGGCGAAGACGGCGCGGCCGGTGGCGTCGGCGGGCACCGGCACGACCAGCTGCGTGAAACCGCCCCGCTCGTCGAGGACCAGGGGGTGTTCGGTGCCGTCGGCCCGGACGACGGCCAGGTTCCAGGCCTGCGGGCCCCATTCGCCGGGGCCGGGCAGCGGTACGTCCGCCAGCTCGGCCAGGCGCAGGGCGGCGGTGAAGGGGACGCGGCTGTTCGCGCCGGCTCCGGCCGTCTCCAGCTGGGCGGTCAGGGTGTTGCCGCTGCCGACGTGCGTCGCCTGGAGGGAGGCGCCCGGGCCGACCTCGGCGGACAGCTCGCCGGACACCTCTACGGCGTCGTCGCCGGACGGGCGGACGTCCAGGGCCCGGGCGCGGACGACCTCGACCTTGATCGTCAGGGGGCCGCCGACGGTCGGGACGATCCGCACGTCGGGGGTCGCCCAGTAGGCGGGCGGGTTGTGGCCGCTGTCGTGGTCGCCGCCCCTGAGGCGGGCGCGGTGCAGGCCGCCGGCGCCGGTGACGGCGATGGAGATGGTCCACGTGCCGTCGTTCCACGTGCCGCCCGTCTGGAAGACGGTGGGGTCGACGACCGCGGTGAACCCGGCCCAGTCGGCGTGGCGCAGCGCGAGGTGCGGTTCGTTCACGGTGGCCATCGGGGAGGCGACCGTACGGGCGGTGACGACGCTGCGGCGGCGCTTGCCCTGCTCGCGGAAGATCAGCATCTTGCGGGAGCCGAGGCGGCTCTCCGCGCCCAGGTGGCCGGGCAGCGCGTATCCGCGCAGCAGCAGCTTCCCGTCGCTCCAGGCGGCCTGTTCCAGGCGGCTGACGACGCGGCGTTCGCGCGGGCCGAGGGTCAGGAGCTTGGCGGGGACGGGGGCGGTGAGGAAGGGGTAGTCGGCCTGCGGGCGGGCGAGGCCCTTGACCGGCACGCTGTAGGAGTAGTCGCTCTGGTGCTTGTTGAGGGCGATGAACTCCTCGACGCGGCCCTCGCGGGCGAGGTACGCCTTGAGCCGGTCGGCGACGGTCAGGTCGGACCAGGGCCCGGGTCCGATCTCGCGGACGAGGCCGCCGACCTCCTTGACGAAGGCCGCCCGGAAGTCGCGGCCGCCTTCGCCGACGTACTTGTAGATGAGCGGCAGTTCTTCGCTGAGCACGTTGTGGTCGTACTCGCGCAGGTAACGGGCGTACTTCTCGCCCGGCTTGGCCTTGAGGGCGTCGCGGACCATGCGGATCGACGTCACGCGGTCGATGACGGAGACGGGGTCGGTGGAGCGCTGGGTGATGGAGCGCTCGCCGGTCTCGCGGACCCGCCAGTGGTAGACGACGTCGCTGATCACGTCGACGCTGGTGGCGAAGTAGTGGGCCGGGATGCTGACCGGCGCGTCCTCGTAGAGGATGCCCTCCGGGTACTGGAAGCCGTGCTCGTCCCAGAAGGTGCGCCGGTAGACCTTGTTCCACGCGGTGCGGTCGGTGACCAGCGGCGCGAACTTGGAGATGTGGGTCTTCAGCCGGGTCGTGGCGAAGGGGGCGCGGTGTCCCCAGGACTGCTGCATTCCGACGGAGCGGAACCGCTTGACGTTTCCGCCGGCGAAGTCGGAACCCGTCTCGTCCAGGGCTTCGATCAACAGCTGGTAGGCGTTGGCCGGCATGGTGTCGTCACTGTCGACGAAGGCGAGGTACTCACTGCCTTCGGATATGTGACGGGCACCCGCGTTGCGGGCGGCACCGAGTCCGGCGTTCTTCTGCCGTACCAGTCGGAACCTGTGGTCCCGCGCAGCGAAGGCCTCGCCTATCGCGGCACTCGCGTCGGTGGAACCGTCGTCGATGAGGACGACCTCGAAGTCTTCGAAGGTCTGGGCGGCGATGGACTCCAGGCACTCGTCGAGGTAGAGCTCGACGTTGTAGACCGGTACGACGATGCTCAGGCGCGGGGGCATGGGTGGCAGGTTCTCCAGCTTTTTGCTTTGTTGATGATCAACCGATTAGAGCATCTTACTCGGTAACGGGATGATAAATTCCGCCCATCCTCGGACATATCGCCCCCGATCGCCGGGCGGACGGCAAAGAATTCAACCGCCCGCCACCGCGCCGTCGCGACCCTCGCGGGTCCTCCTCAGATTTCCAGACCGGCCTCGATGCCCTTCAGCTGGTGCCGGGCCATCGCGAGATTGGCACGAGCGCGGTCGAGGGCGAGATAGAGGAAGAACCCGCCGCTGCCGCGGCCCTTCATCAGCCGGATCAGGTGGTACTGGCCGCCGAGGGTGATCAGGATGTCCTCGATCTCGTCGTTGATGCCGAGCATCTCCATCGTCCGGACCTTGGCCCGCACCACGTCGGTGTTGCCGGCCGCCGCGACCGCGAGGTCGAGGTCCTTTCCCCCGCCCACCATACCGAGCGCCATGCCGCTGCCGTAGTCGACCAGCGCGGCGCCGAGCGCGCCCTCGATGGTGGTGGCTTCCTTGAGGGCGGTCTCCACGTTGACCATGAGTGATTCCTCTTTCTGCTGTTTCCGCTGTCGCTGCGGGAGTGACTCGTGCTGGGACGTCTGTCGCTGTGGTCGTACGGAACTCAGGGCGACGACGCCTCGGTGGGCATGGGCGGGGCCGCCGGGCCACCGCGCCTGCCGAGGCCGTGCTCGACGAGTTCGGTGATGCGCAGGCTGGAACGCCGGCCCTCCAGGTGGAGCCGGCCGACGTTGACGCGCGGCTCGGCGATCAGGGTGAGGACGGCCGCCTCCCCGGCGGCGTAGGTCGCGACGTAGCCGTGCTCGCCGCGCACGAGCAGTTCCCGGAAGCCGCCCTGGCCGGTGCAGTCGCTGAGCCGCTGGGCCACGCCGAGGGCCGCTGCGGTCAGCGCGGCGACGGATTCGGCTTCGGTGGCGGCGCTGTCGTGGGCGAGCACCAGGCCGTCGACGCTCGCGGCGAGGGCGCCGGTGAGCTGGGGAACACGGGCCCGCAGGCGCCGCAGCTCCGCGCGTATCTCGGCTTCTGTCTCGGCGGCCATCATCACCGTGCTCATGTCGGCCGGCCTCCTTTCGGGCTGCCTGCGCTCGGAGCGGTCGGCGCGCAGGACCGGTCGCAGCGGGAGCCTCACAGGCTTGCCTCCAGTGCGTCGCGTAACCGGCGGAGCAGCGCCACGTCCGGGGATTGGGTCTGGGTCATCCAGTCGGGCAGGGACACCCGGGCGACCGGTGCCGGGGCGGGTTCACGGGGGGTCTCGACCAGCCCGGCGGCCGCGAGCCTGCGGACGTCGAGCAGCGTGTGGAAGGCCGGCCGGCCCAGTGCCCAAGCGAGGTCCGCGGGGGTGCGCACTCCGTCGGACTGCCGCAGCAGGAGGCGCTGGCGGGCCGTGACCGTCTGGCCGGGGGCTGCCGGGCGGGGCACCACGGGGGCGGTGTCCAGCTGGGGGTAGGGCCACACCGCGTCCAGCAGTTCCCGGCGGCGGCAGGTCTCCCGCTCGACGGCGGCGGCGGGGACCGACCGGACCGAGCCGATCCAGTGGGTGGCGCCGCGCCGGAACCGGGACGGCCCGCTGCCCGGCGAGAGGGCGAAGAAGGCGGCGTCGAAGATGGCGGCGAGGTGGCAGATCTCCAGCTCCCCGCCCGCGAGGCCACCGCTGTCCACGAGGAACCGGGCGACCTGGCGGCGGGCCCCGGCCTGATTGACGGCGTCGTTCCAGCGTTCGGGGGCGAGGCCGCCGCCGGTGGTGAGCAGGACGTCGAGGCCGGGGGTCGAAGGGCTCTCGGCGTGCACGACCCGGCCGTCTTCCAGGAACAGGGTGCCGCGGTCGCGGAGCAGGGCGCCGGTGGCGCGTTCGGCGGCGAGGCGGGTGAGCAGCGGGGAGACGGCGGTGGCCGGGGCGGTCGCTGTCGCGGCGGTCATCTGAGCACCAGCCCCTCCGCCAGGGTGCGGAGTCTGTGCCGGGCCAGGGCCAGGTTGCCGTCGGTGCGGTCGAGCCACAGGTGGAGGAAGACGCTGCTGTCGAAGCTCGTTTCGACGAAGCGCAGGACGTGGTAGCCGGTCCGGGTGGTGACGATGAGGTCCTCGACGGGCGGCCCGGCCGCGGCGCCCGGCCCCGAACCGGCTTCGGCGCCCGGTTCCGCCGGGGCGAAGGACTCGTACTCGGCGGCCGCCCGGGCCAGTTCGGCGGTCTCGGCGGCGGTGGTCTCGTGGTCGCCCACCGGGGAGTCCCCGGCGGTGCCGAGGGCCAGTCCGCTGCTCCAGTCGACCAGCGCGGCGCCCCGCGCACCGGGCAGGGCCATGGCTTCGAGCAGACATTCGTCGATCCCGGGCACGCGGGCTCCCCTCCCGGCTGGACGTGCTGGGTGCACGGTCGTTCGGCGCGACAGGAGGGAACTTACTCAACTTCCGCAGAGCGAAAAGGCGTTCTGGCATTTTCCGCTGGAACATGCGCGCTAGCACGTGCCAGCTTGGCCGGATCCCGTCTACTTCTGATCAAGAAGCGAGCGGCAGGTCGTCCGCGAGCCGGAACGCCCCGCCCTCGCGCTGGACGTACCCCTCATGGCTGAGGGTACGCAGCAGGTGGTAGACGGTCGGCAGCGGAATCCCGGTGATCCGCGAGAGCCGCTTGGCCGTCGCGCCGCCCTCCGCGTGCATCGCCTCCACGAGGCGCAGCGCCCGCTGGACGGAACCGATCAGGGTGGGTGCGCTGTCCTTGTGGGTGTGGTCGGTGCCCATGGTGAGTCCCCCTGCTCCGTTACGAGGCTGGCAAACCCATCAAAGTCGCTCACCGGCAACAAAACCAGCTGACTCGCGTAAACCTGAGCATAAGATCAACCACCGCCCGCCCCCGGCACGGGCCTTCGGGGGTTGTCAGTGGGGCGCCGTACCGTTGCCGGTATGGGTAACTCGGGTGGGTCTTTGGTCGTACGGTCCTCGGCGCACCGGCTGTCGGGCCTGATGGAAGCCGCGGGTTTCACGGGGGTCGAGGTTTCGGCGCCGGCGGTGGAAGGCTGGCGGTCCGCGGTGTTCGAGGAGGCGGACCGGCGGGGTGTGGCGCGGCTCGCCCGGCTCGTGGAAGCGCCGGTGGTGGCCGTGGAGTTCCTCGACAGTGACGTCGGCTTCGTCGAGGCCACCGCGCCGGAGGGGCACCGCTGGCGGGCGCTGCTCGACCGCGCCAAGGCCGTGGACCACGGGATACCGGTGCACGAGTTCCCCGTGGTCCCGGCGGTGTGCGCAGCCCTGGCCTGGTCCGCGGCGGCCGGGCTGACCCCCGACGAGGCGGCGGTGCGCCGCGCCCTGACGGAGTCGGCCGTCTTCACCGAGCACCTCGCGCAGGACCTGTTCGCCGGCCTGGGCCTACCCCGGGGGCATGCCCGGGTCCACTAGTTCGCCGGCTGGTCGGGCCGCGGCCGGGGCGGCCGGTCCGCGCACCGTACCCGGGCGCCGCGCGGCGGCGGTGTCGCGGGCACTGCGGCGGACTCGGGTCCTTCCCGGGCCTCCCCACCGCCCCCTCGCCCGTGTCACGCTGCCCGTCATGGAGCGGATCATCGAGGAGATACGCGGGGACCTGGGCCGCCGGATCGCCGTGGCGGCGGACCGGCTCGCCGACCGGGCGCTGGCCGAGGAACCCGCGTACGCCGCGCCGCTCGGGCGGGCAGAGCTGCGCGAGCGGGCCCACCGCACCCTGGAGCAGGCCGTGGCGGACCTGGTCCGCGCCGCCCGGGGCCTGCCGCCGGACCCGGCCGGAGCCCGCGCGGCCGGCGCCGAGGGGGCCGACGCGGCGGCGCGGGGGCTGCCGCTGGACGCCCTGCTGCGCGGATACCGGCAGGCCGGGCGGCTGCTGTGGCAGACGCTGACCGAAGCGGTCGCCGCGCACGACCGGGCTTCGCTGCCGCGGCTGCTGCCGGGCGCGGCGGCGCTGTGGGAGGTGCTGGACCGGATGTCGGACGCCGCCTCAGAGGCGTACCGGCACGCCGGCGCCGCGCACGACGAGCGCGACCGGGAGCGCCGGGCGGCCCTGCTGGACGTGTTGCTGGACGGCACGGCAACCGCCGCCGGGGCCGCGGACGCCGCCGTCCGGCTGGGGCTCCCGGAGCGGGGCCGGTTCGCCGTGGTCGCGTTCGGGCCCGGCGGGGCGCCCGCCGGGCCCCTGGCGGCTGCGGGCGGCGCCCCGCGCGTGTGGTGGCGGGTGCGCGCCGACGGCGAGAGCGGGCTGGTGGAGCTGGGCCACCATCCGCTGGAGTCCGTACGCGAGCTGCTCGCGCCGCCCGGTGTCCGGGCCGGGGTCAGCCCGGTGGTGGAGTCCCCCGCCGAACTGGCCGGCGCCCGCAGGCTGGCCGCGCTCGCGCTGCGCACCGCGCCGGCGACGGGCGGCCCGGGCGCCGCCCTGGTGGACGAGCGGCTTCCGGCAGCGCTGGTCGCGGGAGACGCGCAACTCGCGGGCCGGCTGCGCCGCGTGGTGCTGGGCCCGGTGCTGGCACTGCCCCCGGAAGACCGCCGGGTACTGCTGGCGACCCTGGGGACCTGGCTGGCCTGCCAGGGTTCGACCACGTACGCCGCGCAGCGCCTGTACTGCCACCGCAACACCGTCTCGAACCGGCTGCGCCGGCTGGAACGGCTCACCGGCCGGTCGCTCTCCGATCCGGCGCAGGTGGTGGAACTGGCACTGGCGCACGCGGCGGTGCTCCAGCACGCCGCCGACTGAGCTACCGCTCCGGCGGCCCGGCCTTGTCCGGTTCCGCGGCCTTCGCCGACTCCAGCAGGTACGGCACGTCGATCACCGCGACGCCCGGGGTGAACAACAGCCTCGCCTTGAGCCGGAGCGCGATCTGGTTGTGCAGGGGCTGCTCCCACCAGCGGCCCACCACGTATTCGGGGATCACGACCGACAGCACGTCCGCGCCGTCGGCGGCCGCCAGCTCCTGGATGTGGGCCATCACCGGACCGACCACCTCGCGGTACGGCGAGTGCAGCACCTTGAGCCCGATCCCGGGAGCGTGGTCCGCCCACGCCTGCCGCAGCCGCCGCATGTCGTCCTCGTCGGCGGCCACGGACACCGCCGTCAGGGTGTCGGGGTGCAGGGCCTGCGCGTAGCCGAGTGCCTTGAGCGTCGGGGCGTGCACGGAGGAGACCAGGACCAGCACGTGGTGGCGGGCGGGCTTGCGGGGCTGCGCCCCGGCCGGGACGGCGACCTGCGCCGTGACGGCGTCGTAGTGCCGCCGGACGCCCTTCATGCCCAGGAACAGCACGGGCATGGCGATGCAGACCAGCCAGGCGCCGTGGGTGAACTTGGTGACGAGGACGATGACCAGGACCAGGGCGGTGAGCGTGGCGCCGATGGCGTTGATGGCGAGCCGGCGGTGGATGTGGATCCGTTCCTCCTGGGCGGTGCCCGGCGACACCAGCTCGCGCCTCCAGTGCCGGACCATGCCGGCCTGGGAGAGGGTGAAGGAGACGAACACGCCGATGATGTACAGCTGGATGAGGCGGGTCAGTTCGGCGTCGAAGGCGACGATCAGGGCGATCGCGGCGAGCGCGAGCAGCACGATGCCGTTCGAGTAGACGAGCCGGTCACCCCGGTTGTAGAGCTGGCGCGGCGCGTACCGGTCCCGGGCGAGGATGGAGGCGAGCATCGGGAAGCCGTTGAAGGCGGTGTTCGCGGCGAGGACGAGTACCCCGGCGGTGACGGCCTGGAGCAGGTAGAAGAGGACGTGCCAGTCCCCGAAGGTGGCGCGGCCGATCTGGGCCAGCGCGGTGGACATGGGTGTGCCCGCGGGCAGGCCCAGCTCGGTGGGGTCGGCGGCGACGTGCACCTCGTACACCATGGCGAGGACGGTGATGCCCATGAACATCGTCACCGCCAGGGCGCCCATCGCGGCCAGTGTGGTGGCGGCGTTGCGGCTCTTGGGCTTGCGGAAGGCGGGTACGCCGTTGCTGATGGCCTCGACACCGGTCAGTGCGGTACACCCGGAGGCGAACGCGCGCATCGCGAGCAGCACGAGGGCGAACCCGGCGTACGTCCCCTCGGCGGTGATCGGGAGGGTGGCGGACTCGGCCCGGATGGTGTCGCCGGTCGCGATCCGGAACGCGGCGACCGCAAACATGAGGTAGATCACGAGGACGAAGCCGTACGTCGGGACGGCGAAGACCCGCCCGGACTCCCTTAGGCCGCGCAGGTTCATCAGCGTGAGCAGCACGACGAAGGCGACCGAGAGGGCCACTTGGTGGTCGCTGAGCGAGGGGATGGCCGAGGTGATGGCGGCGACGCCGGAGACGACCGACACGGCGACGGTCAGCACGTAGTCGACCAGCAGCGCGCTGGCGGCGGTCAGCGCGGCGGTCTGGCCGAGGTTCGCCGAGCTGACGACGTACGCGCCTCCGCCGCCGGGGTAGGCGTGGCAGGTCTGGCGGTACGAGGCGACGACCACCACCAGCAGGAAGACGATGGCGGCGGCCGCGTACCAGGCGAGGTGGAGCAGGGCGACGCCACCGAGGGCCAGGGTCAGCAGGATCTCCTCGGTGGCGTAGGCCACGGAGGAGAGCGGGTCGCTGCAGAAGATCGGCAGGGCGAGCCGCTTGGGCAGCAGCGTCTCGCCCAGCCGTGCGGTGTCGAGCGGCTCACCGACCAGCACGCGTTTCGCATTGATACGCCTCATTCAGGCATGATCATCCATTTTCGCGGCATTCCGTCCGCCATCGGCGCTGTGTCCCCGATCCGGCGCGCGGTCCAGTTCCTCCGCCCGGTGCGCCAGCCACAGGTCGTAGCGGGCGCTCGGCGAGCGGAGCAGGGAACGCTCCATCAGTTCCTCGACCCGGGTGAGGCGTTTGCGGGTGCCGGGCAGCGAGAGGCCGAGGTCCGCGGCCGCCGGGGCGAGCCGCGCGTCGTGCCGCAGCCAGGCGCGGACGGTCTCCCGCGCACCGGCGGGGGCGCCGGGCCCGGTCAGCGGGCCGAGATGCGCCCGGGACCAGGCCACCAGGTCGGGGTGGCGCAGGACGCCGTCCAGATCGGTGGCGCCCACGGCGGCGGCCAGGCCGGGCGGGCGGCCGCCGGCCGGGATCAGGCGCAGGGCCAGCGAGAGGGCCGCCTGGTCGGCCAAGCGGGCCAGGTCCAGGCCGAGCACGGCCTCGACCAGGCGGATCCGGGTGGCCAGGGTGTTCCGGTGGATCTTCAGGAGCCGGGTGGCGTACGAGGCGAAGTCCAGCCAGGCGTGGGCGGTGGCGCGCAGTTCCCGGGGCCCCGGGTCCTGCGGCCGCCGGGGCTCGTACCCGTGCAGGGGCGCGAGCAGGGCCTCGGCCCAGTCGGCCGCCGCGTCGCGGGCGGCCAGTTCCAGTTCGGGGCCGGGGCCGAAGCGGGCGTGCCGCCCGGCGCGGCCCCGCGCTACGGCCAGGGCGTGGAAGGCCTGGCCGTAGGCGGTGGGCAGCTGCCGCAGGTGGGCCTCGGCGCTCACCCCGACCACACAGTCCCCGGCCAGTTCCACGAGTGCCGCGGCGAGGTGGTCGCTCCCGCCCGGGCCCGCCGCGGGATCCGCGGGGACCAGCACGATGAGGTGGCGTACGTACACGGGGCAGTGGACGGTCCAGGCCCGTCCGCCGGTGAGCTGCTCGCACACCGCGGCCACGGCGGGCCGCGCCCCGGGCCGGCACTCGATGACGTACAGCCGTACCGGCTCGGGCAGGGCGGGGTCCAAGGTCGACGCGACCTGCCGGGCGGTGGAGATCCGGCCGTTCATCAACAGGTGCAGCACGGCTTCGCGGGCCCGCGACTCGGCGAGCCGGGCCCGCTCCTCGCGCAGCCGGGCTTCCTCGGCGGCCAGCACCAGGGCCAGCGGGACGGCGGCGTCCGCGAGCAGGGCGGCCGCGGCGGGGTGGTGCGGCAGGTCCAGTACGGCGGCCAGCGCGTGCCGCTCGTCCAGCGCGAACAGCAGTGCGGCCGAGCCGTCGCCGTGCAGCACCGCCGAACGGGCGCCCCGGGCGGCCATCTCGGCCGCGGCCCGACCGGCGAGTGCCGGTGCTCCGGCCCGCTGCGGCCGGTCGACTCCCGTGATGTCCGTCACCCCGGTCCAGCCGCCCAGCCGGGTGGCCAGCCACCGCAACAGCGCGGCGGAGCCACCGGTGTGGGCGAGCCGGTGCACCGTGCGGATGTCGTCGGACCGGGAGGGGTCGGGGGGCGCCGGGGTGGCGGAATGTGACGAGATGGGAGGTCCCTTCGGTGCGGCCGTCGCGCCGCCGCATTCAACCAGCCGCCGCACACTGTGCGCTGTGACACCCGTCTCGCCCGCTCACTGTGCGGGGCGCATCCGGCGGACCGGTTGCCCGGCGCCTAGGGTGGCACCCGAGCGGTCGGGCCCCGGCGCCGACGGGGGCAACGGGGGAGGTGCCGGGGCCGGTCCGCTCGCGTCCCGGCCGTCCGCCGCCGCGCCGTTCACATCTTGGCCGCCGCGCTGCGGATGGCCTCGCGGATGCGGAAGTAGGTGCCGCAGCGGCAGATGTTGGCGATGGCGTCGATGTCCTCGTCCGTGGGGCTGGCGGTCCGCTTGAGCAGGGCGACCGCGGCCATGATCTGACCGGGCTGGCAGAAGCCGCACTGGGAGACGTCCTGTTCGAGCCAGGCTTCCTGCACCGGGTGGAGCCTGTCCCCGTCGGCCAGCCCCTCGATGGTGGTGACCGCCTTCCCGGCGCAGGCGGAGACGGGCACCACGCAGGGGCGGACGTCCACGCCGTCGAGGTGGCTGGTGCAGGCCTTGCAGACGTCCACGCCGCAGCCGTACTTGGGCCCGCGCACGCCCAGCAGGTCGCGCAGCACCCAGAGCAGGGGCAGATCGTCGGGAGCGTCGACGGTGACGCTCCGCCCGTTGACGGTGAAGGTGTGCGAGGGCACGGCGGGACTCCTGAACTGGCGCGGCGGACCGTTACTGACGCGGGTAGGGGGTGAAGTCGACGTCGAAGGAGAGCGGGAAGGAACGCGGCTTGGAACCGGTGGCGCGGGCCCACGCGTTGGCGATCGCGCCCACGGCGGCCGGAACGCCGAGCTCGCCGGCGCCACCCGGCTCGGTACCGGTCGCCGGGAGCACGAAGACCCGTACGTCACGCGGGGTGTCCCGCTGCTGCGCCCAGTGGAACTGGCTGTAACTGCCCTCCAGGGGAAGGCCGCTTTCGAGGTGCAGACCGGCGCGCAGGGTGGTGGAGATGGCGTCGGTGAGGCCGCCGATCAGCTGGGCCTCCACACCGCGCGGATTCACGGGCAGGCCGACGTCGGCCACGATGACCGCCTTGGTGACCCGGACGCGGCGCGGGTCCCGGGTGTCGATCTCGACCAGGCAGGCGGTGCGGGACTTGTACTCCTCGTGGAAGGCGATGCCCTGCGCGCACCCGGCCGGCACGGGGCGTCCCCATTCGCCCTCCTGCGCCGCCTTGTCCAGGACCGCCCGCTGGGCGTCGGTCTTCAGGAAGGCGCGCCGGAACCGGTAGGGGTCCTCGCCGGTGCGGGCGGCGAGTTCGTCGACGACGATCTCCTCGGCGCCCCGGGTGTTGGCGGAGTACACCGAACGCCAGGAGCCGGTGGGGACCCCGGTGGGGACCTCGGTGAGCGCCTGGGTGGTGAGTCCGAAGTGGTACGGGGACTTGACCGTCGTCAGGAAGAGCGTCTGGGCGAGGGTGGCGTTGCCCAGGCCCGACGGCAGGCTGGCCGCGGTGGCCGTGATGATCTCGCCGAGTCCGTGCCGGAAGTCGGTCTCGGCGGCGGCGACGCGGTGCTCGAAGCTCAGCACCTCGCCGAGGGCGTAAGTGGCGCGGATCCGGTGGTGGGTGGCGGGGCGCATCCGCCCGTGGCGGGTGTCGTCGACGCGGGTCCACATCAGCCGTACGGGGCGGCGGCAGGCCTTGGACACCCGGGCCGCCTCCAGGGCGGCGTCGAAGAACAGCCGCCGTCCGAAGGAGCCGCCGGCCTGGACGACGTGCACGGTGACCTTGTCCGGGGGCAAGCCGAGGTCCGCGGCAATGGTCTGGCGGGCCACGATCGGGGACTTCAGCCCGGACCAGATCTCGGCGCGGTCCTCGCGCACGTCGGCCACGGCGCAGTTGGTCTCCATCGGCGCGTGGCTGACGAAGGCGAAGTCGAACTCGGCGTCCACGTACGGGGTGAGCAGCGGCGGCAGCGGGGGCGCCGGGTTGACCGCGCGCAGCTTCGCCCGGACCTGGGCGTCCGAGAGCTGGTCGGCCGGACCGGGACCCCAGGTGACCTGGAGGGCGGACTTGGCGTCGAGGGCCTGGCCGAAGGTCTCCGCGACGACGGCGACCCCGGTCGGGACCGTCACCACGTCCAGGACGCCGGGCATGGCCCGGACGGCGGCGCGGTTGGCGACACCGCGGACGCTGCCGCCGAGGGTGGGCGGGCGGCGTACGACGCACGGCTTGGCGCCGGGTACGTCGAGGTCGAGGGTGTACTGCTGGGCGCCGGTGACCATGGCGCGGGCGTCGATCCGCCCGGCGGGCTGCCCGACGAGGGTGTGCCGGGCCGACGGCTTCGGGGTGGCGCCGAGTACCGGCAGGGCGGGGTCGGCGGCGGCCGCGGCGAGGCTTCCGTAGTCGGCGGTGCGCCCGTCGGGGGCCCGCACGACGCCGTTCGCGGTGGTCAGGGCGGAGGGGGCGAGCCGCCAGCGGGCGGCGGCGGCAGCGACCAGCCGGGCCCGGGCGGTGGCGGCGGTCTGCCGGACCGGCCCGTAGAGGGAGCGGATGGAGTTGGACGAACCGGTGAGCTGGTTGAACAGCAGCTCGGGCCGGGCGTCGTCGAGTTCGACGCGTACGGCGGCCAGCGGGGCGTCGAGTTCCTCGGCGACGAGGACGGCGACCGCGGTGGTCAGGCCCTGGCCGACCTCCTCGCGCGGCAGCCGGAAGCGCACGGTCCCGTCCGTTTCGACGGTGAGGGCGAGCATGGCCGAAGTGGGGGCGCCGGCCAGGATGAACAGATCGCCGAGGTCGACCAGGTCGGCGATGGCGGGCAGCGTCGGTATCGCGGCGGCGGCGGACTGCGGGGCGAGGGCGTCGGCTCCGGCCCGGGTGACGAGGGCGAGGGTCGGCGCGGCGACGAGGTGGGTGAGGAAGGAGCGTCGGCTCCGGTCCGCGGTGGGGCTCTGCCCGGTCATGTCGTCGTGTCCCCACCCTGCGCGGATCCAGCCGAGTGGACTCCACCGATTCGCTACCGGCAGGTAGCGTAGCGATCACCGGGTCGAGTGGGAAGTGGTCGCGCGGAGCGGGGTCCTTCGTTCGAGCGGTCCCGCAGCCGGGTGATGACCGGCAGTCGGAGGCCCTCGGGGCGCCCCGGGAGCACGCGCCGTTCGTGCGTACGCTCGACTCCCCCCGTCCGGACAGCGGTTTTCCGGCCGCAGGTGGACGATGGGAGGTGCAGGAGCCGGACACGACCGTGACAGCGAGGAGGTGTGGGGCGATGGCCATGTTCATGGACGTCCACACCGGTATGAAGGGCATCACCGCCGAGCAGCTGATGGAGGCCCACCGGGCCGACCAGGCGATCGAGTCACAGGAAGGCGTGCACTTCAAGCAGGCCTGGGCCGACCCGGACTCGGGCACGGTGTACTGCCTGTCCGAGGCCCCGACCGCCGAGGCGGTGCAGCGCATCCACGAGCGGACCGGGCACCCGGCGCAGGAGATCCACCCCGTGCCGCTGGAGGCGTAGGCCCCGGCGGACGGTGACCGGAAACATTCGTACACACGGAGGAGGCCCCGAAGGCCCACGGCATATGCCTTGAGCAACCACGTTGCGGATGTTGCCAAACGCCTTACAGGCCGTCCCGGCCTGTGCAACAGTCGTAATCGGTCCTTCCTTCATGGCCGTGCCGCGCCTGTATCGGAGTTCTCATGCCGTCCCACCTGTTCGCGGACCGTCCCGCGCAGCCGCCCGAGCCGGGGTCGGTGGACGCACTGATTTCGCAGACCCGGCGCCTGCGGGGCGAAGTGGACGCCGTGCGCCGCGACACCGTCGTGGACGACGACGACGCCCAAGGGCGCTGGCAGCGGGCGCTGTGCGACCTGGCGGTCCACCACCTCGACGACCTGGGCCAGCACCTCGGCCAGCTCAAGGAGGGCCTGCCGCCCGCGCCCGAGCAGCCCTTCGAGCTGCCGGGGGCGGCACCCGAGACCACGGTCGAGGACCGGCCGACCCGGGTCGGCAGCGCCGAGTGGAACCTGCTGACGGACGAGGTGAACTGGTCCGAGGAACTCTT
Source organism: Streptomyces sp. NPDC054883 (assembly GCF_053610645.1). NCBI lineage: Bacteria > Bacillati > Actinomycetota > Actinomycetes > Kitasatosporales > Streptomycetaceae > Streptomyces > Streptomyces sp. NPDC054883. Next base: position 205,639 of record NZ_JBSGYT010000001.1, read on the forward strand.
CCAGATCTTCGGCCGGTCCCCCGAGGCCGGCGCGCTCCCCCTGGACGAGCTGGGTTCGACCCTGTTCTCCGAGGACCAGCCGCTGCTCACCGCGATGGTCACCGACTGCCTGGTGGACGGCAAGCCCATAGACGGCGAGTTCCGCATCGTCCGGGCCGACGGGCGGGTCCGGACACTGCACATGAGGGGCGAGCCGGTGCTCGACTCCGACGGCTGCACGGCGTCCATGTGGGCCGTGCTGCGGGACGTGAGCGAGCTGCGCCGGAGCCAGCGCGCGGTGCGCGAGTCCCGTGACTCGCTCCAGCGGCGCCGGGAGATCGCGCAGACCGAGCACCGGCTGGCGGTCGAACTGCAGGAAGCCGTGCTGCCCCCGTGGCGCGGCTCCCTGCGGTTCCCGCACGACAGCACCGGCGCCCTGGACGTGGCGGCGCACTACATGCCCTCCGCCACCAGCGCACTGATCGGCGGGGACTGGTACGACGCGCTCGAACTGACCGACGGGCGCTCGCTGCTGACCGTCGGCGACCTGACGGGCCACGGCGTGACCGCCACCTCCGGGATGGCGATGATGCTCGGCGCCCTGCGCGGGATGGCCATGGCCGGCATCGAGCCCGGCCCGTTGATGGGCTGGCTCAACCAGCTCCTGGAGACCTCCGTCCAGCCGGCCCTCGGTTCCGCCGTGTGCTGCCGTTACGATCCCGCCGTTCGCGTGCTTTCCTGGGCCCAGGCCGGCCACCCCGCGCCGCTGCTGTTCCGCGGCGGCCAGGGCCGATCGCTCCAGCCGCCCGAGGGCGTGCTGCTGGGGGCGACCTCCGGCGCGGTGTACGGCCAGGCCGAGGAACTGCTGGAACCGGGCGACGTGGTGGTCCTGCACACGGACGGACTGACCCCGCGCAGCATCGAGTTCAGCCGGGCGGACGGGACCGAGCGGCTGCTCGCGCTCGCGCCCCGGTTCTCCGCGGCGCGCTCGGCGCAGGACTGCGTACGGATCGTGCTGGAGGAGTTCGGGGACAACGAGCGCGAGGACGACGCCTGCGTGCTCGTGGCCCGGATCGGCCTCTGACCGCGCCGCACCGTCGACGGACGGGGACCGGGCTTTTCCCTGGGCCGCGCCAGCGGGCGCGGCCTTTCTCATGTCCGTACCAGTGGGCACGTGCGGGTGCCGTGGGTTCTCAGACGGTGCTCGCCACCGCCGGGGTGTCGGGCAGGGCCAGCTTGATCTCCTCGCGCAGGTCCTCGATGTGCGCGTAGCCGGAGTACTGGCCGGTGAGCCGGTACATCTCGCGCAGCCGGTCCCAGGTCCGGTGCGAGGACGTCTCGTTCATCGACACCAGGGCGAGCCGGGCGTACCGGTCGGCCTGTTCCGGGTCGTCGGCGATGAAGCAGGCCGAGGCCATGGAGATGTAGTCGAAGATCTGCGACCGCTGGTGCCCCTGGGCGCGCAGCCGCAGCGCCTCCTTGGCGTGGCGCTGGGCGACCGGAGCGGCCGTGGGGTCGTGGTCGGCCAGCGTCCGGAACGCCAGCGCCTGCATTCCGTGCAGGTCCGCCTCGTCGAAGTGCTGCATCCACGAGGGCGGCGGTACGTCGCCCTTGTCGGAGACGAACAGGTCCTCCGCCTCGCCCAGGGTGCGGCGCATGGCCTGGCCCTTGCCCATGGCGGCCTGCGCCCAGGCCTCGATGGTCTGGAGCATGGCGCGGGTGCGCGGCAGGGTCTCCTCGCCGGAGCCGGACTTCGCCAGCTTCATCAGGTCCAGTGCCTCGTTTGGCTTGCCCAGGTGCACCATCTGGCGGGCCGCCCGGGACAGCGCCTCGCCGGCCCTCGGCCGGTCGCCGCCCTCGCGGGCGGCGTGCGCGGCGATGACGAAGTACTTCTGTGCGGTGGGTTCGAGTCCCACGTCGTGGGACATCCAGCCGGCGAGCACCGCCAGGTTCGCGGCCACTCCCCACAGCCGGCGCTGGAGGTGGTCGGGGTGGTGGTAGGCCAGCATCCCGCCCACCTCGTTGAGCTGTCCCACGACGGCCTTGCGCTGGAGTCCGCCGCCCCTGGAGGCGTCCCAGGCGCGGAAGACCTCGACGGAGCGCTCCAGGGCGTCGATCTCCTGCGAGCCGATCGGGGCCGCCTCGTAGCGGTCGTAGCCGGCGGGGTCGGCCTGGTGGGCGCCGTCGCCGAAGCGGTGCGCGTCCTTGGCGGTGGCGGGATCGGTGTGCAGCCAGTCGTACATGGCGTTGCTGAGGGCTGAGCCGGCGGTGAGCGCGGCTCCCGCGCCCATCAGACCGCGACGGTTGAGCATGAGGTCCATTCCCGTGAATTCGGTGAGGACCGCGGCTGTGCGTTCGGGCGCCCAGGGCACTCCGTCGGGGTTCTCCTGCGCCCCGTCCGGCTGCCGCTTCGCGGTGCGCCGCTGCCGTACGAACCCGAGGTCCTCGATGGTCACGACACGACCGAGCCGCTCGGTGAACAGTGCTGCCAGTACCGTGGGCACCGGCTCGCGCGGGGTTTCCCCCATGTCGATCCAGCGCCGCACCCGCGAGGTGTCGGTGGCCAGCTGGTGGTGGCCCATGGCGGCCGCCTGCCGGTTGACCATCCTCGCCAGTTCGCCCTTGGACCAGCCGGCCAGGCCGAACAGGTCGTTCAGACGGGTGTTTGGACCTTTGCTCACGTCAAGCCCCCAGGTTCTCGGCTGAGTTGACAGTAGCCCGCCGTCAGGTGCCCAGCGACTATTCGCCAGGGTTCGCCAGGGTGCGCCAGATGGTGTGCCACCCGCAGCGGGGTGTCAGGTAGGAATGCGCCTCCCCGACCCGGCCCCCGGCGGAACTCCCCAGGGTGAAGTACGGGATCCGGCGGGGCGGCGTACGCAACTCGTCGGCGCACGAAGGGAACCGTAAACGCCATGTACGCAGCAACGTCCTCCGTGTCCGCCCCGGTCCGGCCGCACCGCACGCTCCAGGCGGGCGGCGGCCCCTACCTCGAACCCGGCCGGCCGGCCGCCCCGGCGCAGGCCGCCGTACGGGCCCGGCGGATGCCGGGAACCGGGGCCCAGCCGCTCAGCGGAAGAATCGACCTGTCCGGGCCGCAGGGCGCCCAACTGCGCACGGCCCTCGCCTCGGTGCAGCGGATCTGTCCCGAGTTCGCGCCCGTCCAGGTGCTGCGGCGCAGCGGCCGGTCGGTCCTCCTGGTGGGGACGACAGGACGGATGACCGCCGTCGCGAAGGTATTACTGGACCACTCGCCCGAGTGGCGCGAGCGGTACCGGCACGAAATAGCGGCATACCGGGCGTTCGTCCGGAACCGTCCGCCGGTACGGGTGCCCCGGCTCATCGCCGCCGACCCGGAGAACTGCGTCCTGGTCGTGGAGCGGATGGCGGGCCGGGTGGCGGCCCTGCAGCGGCACCCGGTGGAGGCCCCGCCGCGGGCCGACGTACGGGCGGCGCTGGGGGCGGTGTGCCGGGTGAACCAGTGGCGGCCGTCGGCCGAGCTGTTCGGGCACCCGCTGGACTACACCCGGCGGATCGCCCGCGACCACCAGCTCGGTATGCTGACCGACCGGGACTTCGGCGACCTGCAGAAGCTGCTGCACGGCCTCAAACTGGCCGGAGCCACATGGCAGTTCAACCACGGTGACGCGCTGCTGTCGAACCTGCTGCTCTCGCCGGCCGGGCCGGTGCTGCTCGACTGGGAGCACGCGGGCTGGTACCTGCCGGGCTACGACCTGGCCACGCTGTGGACGGTCCTGGGCGACGCGCCGGCGGCGCGCGGCCAGATCAGCCGGCTGGCCCAGCAGCAGGGACCCGCGGTCAGGGACGCGTTCCTGGTGAACCTGATGCTGATCCTGACCCGGGAGATCCGGATGTCCGAGACGGCGGTGCAGCGCTCGATGCTGGCGACCGCCCCGACGCAGCCGCTGCCCGCGGGCGCCCTGTCCTCGGGCGAGGAACAGCGCCTGCTGCTGCGCCGGCTGCACGACGACTGCGGGATGGCCCGCAGGGCCGTCCGAGCGGTGGTCGGCACCCGCTGACCCGTCCGCTCCCCGTACGCGAGGTCCCGTGGCTCCCACCGCCGCGGGGCCTCGCTCTCGTGCGGACCGGGGCGGCGGTGTCGGATGCCTTGACATCACATGATCCTCCGAACACGTTGCTGACGCAGCATCAGACGTGCTGAAGCCGACACCCCGCCCACTGCCCCGGAGCCCGCCCATGCCCGCACCGTCCGATCACGCCCGCGCTCCCCTTACCGCCCGCCGGACGGTGCTCGCCGGTACCGGAGCCGGGGTGCTCGCCGCCACCGTGCTGCCGGCCGCCGCCCGGGCCGCGGCCGGCGCCGTCCCGGCCGGGGCACCGCTCGGCGAGTACGACGTCGTCGTGGTCGGGTCGGGGGCGTCCGGGATGACCGCCGCGCTCACCGCCGCCAAGCGCGGGCTGAGCGTGCTGATGGTCGAGAAGGCCCCCACCTTCGGCGGCTCGGCGGCCCGTTCCGGCGCCGGTATCTGGCTGCCGAACAACTCGGTCGTCCTGGGAGCCGGTGTGCCGGACACCCCGGAGAAGGCCGCGGCGTACCTGGCGGCGGTGGTCGGTCCCGACGTACCGGCCGACCGACAGCGGGCATTCCTGGCGAACGGGCCCCGGATGCTGGACTTCGTCATGGCCAACAGCCCGTTGAAGTTCCGCTTCATGGACGGCTACAGCGACTACTACCCGAACCTGCCCGGCGGTCTGCCGAACGGACGCTCCGTCGAGCCCGACCAGATCGACGGGAACGTGCTCGGGGCCGAACTGGTCCGTCTCAACCCGGCGTACATGCCGGTGCCCGCCGGGATGGTGGTGTTCAGCCAGGACTACAAGTGGCTGAACCTGGCGGCGGTCAGCGCGAAGGGGCTGGCGGTGTCCACCGAGTGCCTGGAGCGCGGCGCGAAGGCGGCGCTGCGCGGGGAGCGGCCGCTGACGATGGGCCAGGCCCTGGCGGCCGGGCTGCGCGCGGGGCTGCTGCGGGCGGGGGTGCCGGTGTGGCTGAACAGCCCGCTGGTCGACCTGGTCCAGGAGGACGGGGCGGTCACCGGGGTGGTGGTGGAGAAGGAGGGCGTACGGGGTGTGGTGCGGGCCCGCAAGGGCGTGATCGTGGGCTCCGGCGGCTTCGAGCACAACGCGTCGATGCGGGCCCAGTACCAGCAGCAGCCGATCGGCACGCAGTGGTCGGTGGGTGCGAAGGAGAACACGGGCGACGGCATCCGGGCGGGCCAGCGAGTCGGGGCGGCGCTCGCGCTGATGGAAGACGCCTGGTGGGGGCCGTCGATCCCGCTGCCCGGCGAGCCGTACTTCTGCCTGGCCGAGCGGACCCTCCCGGGCGGGCTGATGGTGAACGCGAACGGCGGCCGGTTCGTCAACGAGGCGGCTCCGTACAGCGACGTGGTCCACGTGATGTACGAGAAGGACCGGGGTGCCGCCGGCTCCCACATACCGGCCTGGCTGATCGTGGACCAGAACTACCGCGACAAGTACCTCTTCAAGGACATCCTCCCTACGCTGCCCTTCCCGGACGCGTGGTACGGGGCCGGAGCCGCGAAGAAGGCCTGGACGTGGGACGCGCTCGCCGGGCAGATCGGGGTACCTGCGGCGGCGCTGAGGGCGACGCTGGGCCGTTTCAACGCGCAGGCGTGGAGCGGGACCGACCCGGATTTCCACCGCGGCGACACGGCGTACGACCACTACTACACGGACCCGAACGTCCAGCCGAACTCGTGCCTGGCGCCGGTGTGGGCGCCGCCGTTCTACGCCTTCAAGATCGTGCCGGGGGACCTGGGGACGAAAGGCGGCATCGTCACGGACGCACGGGCGCGGGCGCTGCGGGCGGACGGCTCGGTGATCCGTGGCCTGTGGGCGGCGGGCAACGCCAGTGCTGCGGTGATGGGCCACAGCTACGCGGGGGCCGGGTCGACGATCGGCCCCGCGATGACGTTCGGCTACGTGGCGGCGAACGACATCGCGGACGCGTAGGACGGCCGGGCGCTGCGCCGCGGTCCCTAGCCCTGCTGGAAGAGCTCGGCGGGGAGGGGCTTCAGCAGGGCGTAGAGGTCGTCGGTGATCGGACGGTCCCAGCTGGCGATGGTGACCAGCACGTTGTCGCTGCGGTCGAACTGGACGCAGGAGATGCGGGACTCCGAGAGCTTCACCTTCCGCACGATGAGGAGGTTGTCGCCCTGCATGACGGGGCAGTCCTCCACCCCGGTGACCTCGACCTCCTCGTCGTTCTCCAGGGCGTCGAGGAGCTGGGCCACCTCGAAGGGGACCTGCTTGTCGGCGAGCTCCCGGGCCGGTGAGCCCTCGGGGAGGTTGCCGATGATCATCGCGGGGCCGCGGCCGCCGAAGAGGTCGTAGCGGAGGAAGACACCCTGGCAGCTGCCGTCGGGAGCGGGGAGCAGCCCGGCCCCGAGGTTGCCCGGCCAGTCCCCCGGGTCCATGGCCAGGACGTCGAAGTCCGGGCCGGCGGGTGTGGCGGCGCGGTGGCGGCGGAGGAAGGACATGCCGCCATGGTACGTGGCCGGGCGGCTTTTCCGGCCCCGGGTCCCGCTTCCGCCACGGGCCGTACCGGTGGCGGGGCCCGGCCCGGGCGGGGGTCGGCTCCCAGGGGCTGTCCCGTGATCCCGGGCGGCCGCACGGCGTCGGCCACCGGCACCTCGCCGGCTGTCGGAACGCCCGGACAAGCCCGGTATGAGGACGCCCCACCGCCTTGCGGTGCACCGCATCCGACGCCGTGCGCCGACCCACCGGGGACCACGGGGACATCGCTTGGACCGGCGGGACCAGCGTGAAGTAGTGGTCGAGAAGGGCGGTGTCGCCGGTGACCGGCCACGCGGGGGCGGGCAGCCGCTGCCGGAGGAACAGCGTCAGGTCCGAGGCCGTCCCGGCGGCTTCGACGTCCACCGGGCCGGTGGCACCGGGCTCCAGGAGCGCCCCGCCCCCGGTGAAGGTGACCGTCCAGGACCCGGCGGCGTCGGTCAGCCGGAAGCGGTACCGCTCACCGGCGCCCGGCGGGGCGGCCTTCCGGGCGCGCCGGGCCGGGGCCGTCACCTCGAAGGTGTGGGGCACGGCATCGGCCGCGATCCGGGGGTCGACGGGCGCTGGGACACCCATAACGGCCTCCGCGTCCCAGCGGTGCAGCGCGAGCTCGATCAGCTGCATCCGCTGGCGGAAGCCGCTGGTCCGTTCGGCCGACCAGGTCCACACCGGCACGCCCGGTCCGAGCGTGCGCAACAGTCCCTCCAGCGCCCCGGTGCCCTCGGCGAACCAGTCGACCAGCGCCCCCGGTGCCGGATCGAGGGTGGGCGTCCCGTCCGGCATCGGCCACGTGGCGAGCGCCGCCGGGTCCGCCGGCAGCCCGTAGAGGGACGGGTCGGTGGGGTCGGGGGCCTCGGTGAGCCGCTCCCGGAGGATGTGGGCGAGGTAGCGGTGCACGGAGCCCAGGTGGCCGACGAGGTCGGACACCGGCCAGCCCGGACACGAGGGGACCAGGGGCGGCCGGCCACCGGGGCCGAGCGCCCGTCGGGCCGCCTTCTCGAACGCCTGTGCCTGCGCGTGGAACAGGTTGAGCCGATCTCGTCCACGGGGCCACTGTGCCCCGGCCGGCGGTGCATCCGGCCGCTTCGGGCGCCGGCCGAACGCCGTCGGCGCCACCACGGGAGCGGGGCGTCCGGACGGTCGCGTCCCACGGCTACGAGCGGGGTCGGCGAGGGGCGACGGCGGAACTCGGCGTCGAGGACGCGCAGTACGCGTACCGGGCGGCAGCCGGGGTAGAGGTCGGCCGGTTCGTCGTGGCCCGCGGCGCCGCCGTCGAGCGCGCAGCCGCGGCGGGCCGGGAAGGCCGCGGCCACCGGGAGGAGCCGGCCACCGGGACGGTTGCGCGGCATCGCCCTTTCGGCGGCAGTCGGTCGTCATCGCGGCCATGACGGCAGAACGGTCCCCCGCCGGGCGCCGGACGGCGGCTCCGCGCCCGGTGCCCGGCGGCGGGCCGCGGGCGTCAGGTCAGGTCGAATTCCCCGCCGCGGGCGTCGAGGACGAACTTGCGCCACTCGTCGGGCGCGAAGATCAGCGAGGGGCTGTCCGGCCGCTCGCTGTTGCGCATCGCGATGAACCCTTCCACGAAGGCGATCTGGACGTCCCCCGCTCCCCGGCTGCTGGACCGCCAGTGCGCCCCGCTGAGATCCAGATCCGGCTTGCCCCAACCGGCGGCGGGTTGCGAAGTCATGCTCTCGGCCACGTGCGTGCTCCTCCCGGTACGTCGTCCGAGGGCCAGGTTAACCACGCGGGCGGGTACCGCACAGGCCCCGTCGTCCCGGCCCCGGCCGGCCCAGCCCGTCGGACCGGCTTCAGGAAGTGGGCGGTTCGGCGCCCACCAGCCACATCGCGAAGAACTGTGCCCCGCCGCCGTACGCGTGCCCGAGGGCCCGGCGGGCGCCCGCGATCTGGTGTTCCCCCGCCTGACCGCGTACTTGCAGGGCCGCCTCGGCGAAGCGGATCATGCCGGAGGCGCCGATGGGGTTGGTGGACAGGACACCGCCCGACGGGTTGACGGGCAGGTCGCCGTCGAGTTCGGTGACCCCGGCCTCGGTGAGTTTCCAGCCCTCGCCCTCCTCGGCGAAGCCCAGGTTCTCCAGCCACATCGGCTCGTACCAGGAGAACGGTACGTACATCTCCACCGCGTCGATCTCCCGGCGCGGATCGGTGATCCCGGCCTGCCGGTACACGTCGGCCGCGCAGTCCTTGCCCGCCTGCGGGGACACGAAGTCCTTGCCCGCGAACAGGGTCGGCTCGCTGCGCATCGCACCGCCGTGCACCCAGGCCGGGGGCCGGGGCGAGCGGGCCGCGCCCGCCCGGTCGGTGAGGACCATCGCGCAGGCCCCGTCCGAGGAGGGGCAGGTCTCCGAGTACCGGATCGGGTCCCACAGCATCGGCGCCGCCTGGACCTTCTCCAGGGTGATGTCGTGTTCGTGCAGGTGCGCGTACGGGTTCTTGAGCGCGTTGCGGCGGTCCTTGTACGCGACGAGCGAGCCGACCGCGTCGGGCGCGCCGGTGCGCCTCATGTACGCGCGCACGTGCGGCGCGAAGAACCCGCCCGCGCCGGCCAGCAGGGGCTGTTGGAAGGGCACGGGCAGCGAGAGGCCCCACATGGCGTTGGATTCGGACTGCTTCTCGAAGGCCAGGGTCAAGACGGTGCGGTGGACGCGGGCCGCGACCAGGTTGGCGGCGACGAGCGCGGTGGACCCGCCGACCGAACCGGCGGTGTGGACGCGGAGCATGGGTTTGCCGACCGCGCCGAGGGCGTCCGCCAGGTACAGCTCCGGCATCATCACCCCCTCGAAGAAGTCGGGGGCCTTGCCGATGACGACGGCGTCGATGTCCGCCCAGGTCAGCTCGGCGTCGGCGAGGGCGCGTACGGCGGCCTCGCGGACCAGTCCGGCTATGGAGACGTCGTGCCGGGCGGCGACGTGCTTGGTCTGGCCGATGCCGACGACGGCCACGCGCTCCTTCGATGTGGCGGCCTTGCTCATGCTCGGTCCCCTTCCAGGACGGCGACCAGGTTCTGCTGGAGGCAGGGGCCGGAGGTGGCGTGCGCGACGGCCCGGTCGGACGCGCCGCGGTGGATGCGGGCGGCGGCCTCGCCGATGCGGATGAGACCGGCGGCCATGATGGGGTTGGCTGCGAGGGCCCCGCCGGACGGGTTGACGCTCACGCCCTCGCCGAGCCCGAGTGCCTTGCGGAGCACGACCTCCTGGGAGGAGAACGGCGCGTGCAGTTCCGCGGTGTCCACCGGGGCGTCGAAGAGGCCCGCGTGCGCGGCGGCGATGCGGGTCGAGGACGAGTCGGTGAGGTCGCGCAGTCCCAGGCCGTGCGCTTCGATCCGGTGGTCGATGCCGGTGATCCAGGCGGGCCGCTCGCACAGCCGGCGGGCGGTGTCGCCCGCCGCCAGGATGACGGCGGCCGCGCCGTCGCCGATGGGCGGGCAGTCGCCGGTGCGCAGCGGCCGGACCTGGTAGTCGCCTTGCGGGACGGCGCCCGCGAGCTGGGCGTGCGGGTTGCCGGCCGCGGCGGAGGCCCTGCTGCGGGCGCCGATGGCGGCCAGGGCGGGCTCGTCGGTCTCGCCCGCGTCGATCAGCGCCTGCGCCTGCAGGGCGGCCAGGGCGACGGAGTCGGGCCAGAGGGGGGCGAGGTAGTAGGGGTCGAGCTGGCGGGTGAGGACGTCGCGCACCGGTCCGGGCGAGGACTTCCCGTACGCGTAGACGAGCGCGGTGTCGGCCTCTCCGGTCTGGATCTTGACCCAGGCCTCGTAGAGGGCCCAGGCGCCGTCCATCTCGACGTGGGACTCGGAGATCGGCGGCCAGGCGCCGACGCCGTCGAGCGTCATGGTGAAGGAGAAGGCCCGGCCGGCCAGGTAGTCGCTGGAGCCGGAGCAGGTGAAGCCGATCTCGCCGGCCTTGAGGCCGGTCCGGGCCAGTACCTGGTGGAGGACCGGCATGACCATCTCGACTTCGCTGAGTTCGTCGGTACGGCGCCGGTGGTCGCTCTGCGCGAAGGCGACGACCGCGACCTCGCGGGCGTACCTGTTCGTCGTGGCCATCAGATGAGCTCCTTGTACGCGTCGTAGTCCGCGTCCGGTTCGCCGGTGGGGCGGTAGTGGTCGGGGTACCGGCCGCCTTCGGTCCACACCGGTTCGACGCGCAGGCCCATGCGGACCTGGTCGTAGGGGATGCCGCCGATCCGGCCGTGGAGGGCGAGGCCGGCGCCGTCGAGGGCGATGTGGGCGTAGACGTAGGGGACTTCGACGTCGAGGTTGCGGGCCTTGATGTTGACGACGCAGTACGTGGTGACGGTGCCGGCGGGGCCGACCTCGACCCGGTCGGTGGTGGCGACGCCGCAGGTGGGGCAGGCGCCGCGCGGGGGCACGTACACCTTGTGGCAGGACGGGCAGCGCTCGCCGACGGTCCGCCGCTGGGAGAGGGCGTTGATGTACGCGGTCTGGGCCCGGCCGGGGCTGTAGGTGTAGTCGAGCCGGGCTTGGGCGACGATGCCGGTGACGGGGTCGGCGAACGTCCCGTCGTGCGGGGTCGCTCGGGGTTCGGCCGGGCCCTCATGGGGCTCGAAGCAGGCGATGTCGGTGATCGCCCCGGTGCGCTCGGCGGCCCAGCGGATCCGGACCCGCATGCCGGTGCGGACGGTGTCGGGACCGGGCGCGTCGAGGGCGTGCAGGAGCGCGGTGTCGGCGCCGTCGAGGGTGACCAGGATCCAGGCGAAGGGCCGGTCCAGGGGCTGGTTGGGGCGGGGGTGTCCGTTCCAGGCCCAGGTGGTGACGGTGCCGGTGGTGGCGACCTGGACGAGCTCGCGGATCTCTTCGGCGGTGCCGGGGTCGTACTCGACGGGCGGGACCATCACCTGCCCGGCGGTGGTCCGGACGCCGAGCACGACGCCCTCGCGCAGGCCGGTGAGGAAGGCGCTCTGCACGGGCCCGAGGGACCGGGTGAACGGGAACTCGACGACGAGGGGCGCACGCAACACCTCGGGCGGCGGCGCGGCGGCTTCTGCTGCGGTCATGGACTGGGCTCCTGTCTGAAGGCACGGCGAATGACCCCCTCCGCCGGTGCCGCCCGGCCGGAGGGCTACCAGGTGGTCCGGCCGGGTGGGCCGGTCGTCGGATCGGTCCGGTATCCGGTCGGCCGGCCGGGGACCAGCCAGCCAGTGCGGGTGGTCCGGTCGTCTGGTGGTTCGGTCGTCGGATGGTCCGGCCCCCCGGCGGACCTGCGTTCCGGTCGGCCGGCTGGCCGACGCGGGGTGGTCCAGTCGTCGGATACGTCGGCGCGGCCGATCGGGGTGGGCGGCGCCGGGCGGTCCGGGCTCCGGGTCGCTCTGGCGTTCCGGTCGGCCGGCCCCGGTGAACCCGCCGCGAGCCACCCCGGGTGCGCGCACCAGAACCGCACGGCCGCGGCCGCCGGTGGGTACCCGTACCGAGGCCCCGGGCGCGCCCGCCCGAGCCCCGCGGCCGCAGCCCACCGGCGCCCGCACCGCGCGGCCGGCGCTCAGGTTCGGCGGTAGTGGGGCCGGCGTTTTTCCGCGAACGCCCGGGCGCCCTCCTTCGCGTCCGCCGTCTCGAAGACCGGCCAGCCCCGGGTCAGCTCGGCGGCCAGCCCCTCCGTCTCGGGCAGCTCCGCCGTCTCGTACACCGAGGCCTTCACCGCCTCCACCGCCAGCGGCCCGCAAGCGTTGATCAGTTCGGCGGTCTCCAAGGCCCGTTCCAGCGCGGAGCCGTCCGGTACCACCCGCCCGATCAGGCCGATCCGCGCCGCCTCCGCCGCCGAGTACGGCCGGCCGGTGAGCAGCATCTCCAGCGCGTGCGTGCGCGGGATCTGCCGTGGCAGCCGTACCGTCGAGCCACCGATCGGGAACAGGCCCCGCTTGACCTCGAACAGTCCGAACGTGGCCCCCTCCCCCGCGATCCTGATGTCCGTCCCCTGGAGGATCTCGGTGCCGCCCGCCACGCAGTACCCCTCCACCGCCGCGATCACCGGTTTGCGCGGCCGGTGGTGGCGGAGCATCGCCTTCCAGTGGAGGTCGGGGTCGGCCGTGAGCCGGTCCCGGTACTGGTCGCCCGCCATCCCCCGGCCGGCCAGCGCCTTGAGGTCCATCCCGGCGCAGAAGTCCCCGCCCGCACCGGTCAGGACCACCGAGCGGACGGCGTCGTCCGCGTCGGCTTCCAGCCAGCCGTCGTACAGCCCGACCAGCAGCGGCAGCGAGAGCGCGTTCTTCGCCTCCGGCCTGTTCATGGTGAGCACCAGCGTGGCCCCGCGGCGTTCCACGGTCAGGTGTTCCGTCCCACCCATTGCCGTCCTCCTGTCTGAAGACCTAGAACAGGTTGCAGGAGGGGAGGATGCAGTTCAATAGTTTTCTGACACTCAGTCAGTTTTCTTGTCGCGCGCCTTCCCAGTTGACCGTCCCGGCGCTCTAATGACCGCCGAGCCGGGCCGGCCATGGGGTCAGCCATGGACACTTTCGGGTCAGGAGGAACGGTGGAGTACAACCTTGCCGACCTGTTCGAGTCGGTCGTCGACGTGGTCCCCGACCGGGAAGCCCTCGTCTACGTGGACCACCCGGGCACCGGCGCCGAGCGCCGCCTGACGTACGCGGAACTGGACGCGGCGGCGAACCGCCTCGCGCACCACCTCCTCGACAGCGGGCTGACGGCCGGCGAGCACCTGGGACTGCACCTCTACAACGGGGTCGAGTACCTCCAGACGGTGCTGGCCTGCCTCAAGGCGCGGCTGGTCCCGGTGAACGTCAACTACCGCTACGTCGAAGAGGAACTGGTCTACCTCTACAACGACGCCGACCTCGCGGCGCTGGTGTTCGAGGGCGAGTTCACCGGGCGGGTGGCCACGGCGCTGCCGCAGACCGCCGGGCTCCGGCACCTGATCCGGGTCGGCGAGGTTCCCGACGGCGCGCCGGAGCCCGCGATCGCGCCGGTGGCGTACGCGGACGCGGAGGCGGCCGGCTCCCCGGAGCGCGGCTTCGCGCCCCGCTCCCCCGACGATCTGTTCATCATCTACACCGGCGGCACCACCGGGATGCCCAAGGGCGTCATGTGGCGGGCCGAGGACCTCTTCTTCGCCGGGCTGTTCGGCGGCGAGCCGTCGGGCGAGCCGGTGAAGCGGCCGGAGGAGCTGGCGGAACGGGTGACGGCGCGCGGCGCCGGGCTCACCTTCTTCCCAGCGCCCCCGCTGATGCACGGCACCTCGACCCTGACCTCGTTCATCGCCTTCAACTACGGTCAGCGGGTGGTCATCCACCGCAAGTACGCGCCCGAGGAAGTGCTGCGCACGATCGAGAAGGAGAAGGTCTCCAGTGTGTCGCTGGTCGGCGACGCGATGCTCAGGCCGCTCATCGACGCCCTGAACGGTCCGCTCAAGGACACTGACCTGTCCTCGCTGTTCAGCGTCTCCTCGTCCGGGGCGATCATGTCGGACACGGTCCGTGCCGAGTTCCAGCGGCTGGTGCCGCACGTGGTGCTGCTGAACAACTTCGGTTCCTCGGAGTCCGGTTCCAACGGCCGGGCGGCGCACGACTCCGGCCCGGAGAAGGGGTTCCGGCTGGAGGTCAACGACCGTACGCAGGTGGTGGATCCGGTGACCCACGAGCCGGTGCCGGTGGGCCGGCCAGGGCGGCTGGCGCAGCGCGGGCACGTGCCGCTCGGCTACTACAACGACCCCGCGAAGACGGCCGAGACCTTCTTCCGCAAGGGCGGGGAGCGGTGGGTGCTGCTCGGTGACATGGCGACGGTGGACGAGCGCGGGATCGTCACCGTGCTGGGGCGCGGTTCGCAGTGCATCAACACGGGGGGCGAGAAGGTCTATCCGGAGGAGGTCGAGCAGGCGCTGAAGTCGCACCCGGACGTGTACGACGCGCTGGTCGCGGGGGTGGCGGACCCGACGTGGGGCAGCCATGTCGCCGCGGTGGTCCAGGTGCGGGCGGGGGCGCCGGAGCCGACGCTGGAAGAGGTCCAGGCGCATTGCCGGACCAGGCTGGCGGGGTACAAGATCCCGCGCCAGCTCGTCGTGACGCCCGCGATCCAGCGCTCCCCGAGCGGGAAGGCGGATTACCGCTGGGCGAAGGCGGTGGCCACGGAGGCGGACGCCACCCGCTGAGACCGTGGTGGGCGCCCCCGTTTCACAGGGGGTGGCCGTCCGGACCGGTCCGGACGGCCTGGGTGGAGAACCTGGACAGGAAGACGTCGTACCAGCCGTCGTCCCTCCTGGTCATCGTCGCGCCGTCCTGCCAGGTCCCGTTGTCCGCCCACCAGCGGCTGCCGTACGGGTCGCCCTGGTTCTGGTGGATGTCGTGCATGCCCGGGCCGCCGTGGTCGAAGGGCTCGCCGAAGACCAGGACGGGCCGGCCGGGTACGAGGACCGGCTCCAGCGCCTGGGAGGCTTCGAGGCAGGAGCCCGAGATCCAGGGGTACGACGGGCCCGGCCGGCCGAGGAGCGCGCGCAGCCGGGCGATCGCGCGGCCTGGCCCGCCGGCCAGTGCGGGGTAGCGCTGGAAGTCGAGGGCGCCCGATCCGGAGGTGCGGGCGAGGTCGTGATAGCCCGGCGCGAGCGCGGAGGCGGGTTCGAGCACCGAGGCGGCGAGGGTGAGGACCTTCCACTGCACGCCGGTCGTGGAGTGCTTGCTGTCGACGTCGACGGCGCACCGGTAGCGGCCGTCGGGTGCGTCGACCTCCAGGTTGACGCGGAACCAGCGGCCCTG
Source organism: Streptomyces sp. NPDC054883 (assembly GCF_053610645.1). Classification (NCBI taxonomy): domain Bacteria; kingdom Bacillati; phylum Actinomycetota; class Actinomycetes; order Kitasatosporales; family Streptomycetaceae; genus Streptomyces; species Streptomyces sp. NPDC054883. The sequence goes on from NZ_JBSGYT010000001.1 coordinate 220,918, forward strand.
CGTGTCGGGCTCGTCGCGGAAGTGGCGGTGCAGCGTTCCGGACAGCACCCCGTAGTCGGCGAGCGGCATGCGGACAGTGAACCACCGCCGGACGCGGGGAGCGAACGGCGGCCGGGCGCGGGGAGCGAACAGCGGCCGGGCGGCGCTCCGGCCGGGTCCCGCGCGGTCCTGCGGCACCGACGGCACCGATCACTCGTTCGAGTCATTGATTTAGCCGTCGGCCTCCGGCAGGCTACCGAATGATCGGTCGGTGCGTCGAGAACGGGGTGAGGACATGTCGGACTTCGCGGGCGAGGAGCGGGACCCGGGCGAACTGCTGAGCGGTGACGAGCTGGCGGCCCTCCAGCTGAGCCGGCTGCGCGACACGTTGCACCGGGTCTACGAAACGGTGCCCTTCTACCGGCAGGCGTTCGAGAAGGCCGGTGTGCACCCCGACGACTGCCGTTCCCTCGCCGACCTCTCCCTCTTCCCCTTCACCACCAAGGCCGACCTGCGCGACCAGTACCCCTTCGGGATGTTCGCCGTCCCCCGGTCGCAGGTGCGCCGCATCCACGCCTCCAGCGGAACCACCGGCCGGCCGACGGTGGTGGGCTACACCGAGCGGGACCTGTCCACCTGGGCCGATGTCGTCGCCCGCTCGATCCGCGCGGCGGGCGGCCGGCCGGGGCAGGTCGTGCACATCGCCTACGGGTACGGGCTGTTCACCGGCGGCCTGGGCGCGCACTACGGAGCTGAACGGCTCGGGTGCACGGTCGTGCCCGCATCCGGGGGCATGACGGACCGCCAGGTCCGGCTGATCCAGGACTTCCGGCCGGAGGTCATCATGGTGACCCCGTCCTACATGCTGACGTTGCTGGACGAGATGGAGCGCCAGGGCATCGACCCCCGGTCGACCTCGCTCCGTACGGGGATATTCGGCGCGGAGCCGTGGACGGAGGAGATGCGCCGGGAGATCGAGGACCGGCTCGGCATCGACGCCGTGGACATCTACGGGCTGTCGGAGGTGATGGGGCCCGGGGTGGCGCAGGAATGCGCTTCGACGAAGGACGGGCTGCACATCTGGGAGGACCACTTCTACCCCGAGGTGGTCGATCCGCTCACCGGGGCGGTGCTGCCGGACGGCGAGCCGGGAGAGCTGGTGTTCACCTCGCTCACCAAGGAGGCCATGCCCGTCATCCGGTACCGCACCCGGGATCTGACGCGGCTGCTGCCGGGCACCGCCCGCCCGGCGTTCCGCCGGATGGAAAAGATCACGGGCCGCAGCGACGACATGATCATCCTGCGGGGGGTGAACCTCTACCCCACGCAGATCGAGGAGATCCTGCTCCGCGTTCCGGCCCTGGCCCCGCACTTCCAGCTCCGGCTGACGCGGGAGGGCCGGATGGACGCGCTGACCGTCCGGGTGGAGGCCCGGCGCGAGGCGGACGCCGCCCAGCGGGAAGCGGCGGCCGCCGCGGTGGTCAGGGCCGTGAAGGAGGGCGTGGGGGTGTCCGTGGGGGTCGAGGTGGTGGATCCGGAGACGCTGGAGCGGTCCGTGGGCAAGATCAAGCGGATCCGGGACCTGAGGGGGGAGACACCCGAACGCCCCTGACGGCCACCGGCGAGCCGGGGTCGGCTGCGCGGGCGCCGGAAAACCACCTCTTCGGGCCGTTTTCGGCGGCGCCTCCGAGGCGATCGGGGTGCGGCCGGGTAGGTGAAGGGTGTGACTTCGACGCCCCGTCCGCCGCACGACCGGCTCCGGGCCTCCCTCGTCGGGCTGGCCTGGAGCCGTGGGCGCCAGATGGAGCTGATGCACCGGGCGATGGGCTTCGCGGCCCTGGGGTTCCTGACCCTCGTACCGCTGCTCGTGGTCGTCGCGGCCGCCGCGCCCGGCAGCGGCTCCGGCTTCGGCCGCTGGCTCGGGCAGGCCCTCGGGGTGACCGAGGCCTCGCGGGCCCGGGTTGAGATGCTGTTCAGCGCCGCCGACCTGGCGCTGGAGCGGACCACCGCCTTCGGTCTGGCCGCCCTCGCCGTCTTCGGCCTGACCTTCGGCTCGGCGGTCCAGACCGGCTACGAGAAGGTCTGGGACCTCCCGACCGCCCGCTGGCACACCATGTGGCGGCACGTCGTCTGGCTCGCCCTGCTCGTCTGCTACCTCGCACTCCTGGTCGAGATCCCCGCCCCCTCCAAGAGCGCGCCCGGCATTGTCGTCGGCACCGTCAGCGACCTCATCGGCACGGTCCTCTTCTTCTGGACCTCCCAGCGCCTCCTGCTGGGCGGCCGGGTCCGCTGGCGCGCCCTGCTGCCGGGGGCGATCGCCACCAGCGTCGGCCTGCTCGGCCTGCGCGTCTTCTCCCAATTGGTGTTCTCCCCGCTGATCGCGTCCAGCGCCGTCACCTACGGGCCGTTCGGCACCCTTCTCGTCGTCCAGTCCTGGCTGGTCGGGGTCGGTTTCGTCGTCTACGGCGGCTCACTCGTCGGCCGCCTGGTGCACGAACGGCTCACCCTGCGCCGGCTGCACAGAACCGGCGCGGTCCCCGAGGAGGGTCCGGATCCGCATGGTCCGAGAACCGACTGACGCCGCGGGGCCCACCGGTGCGAGGATCTGGGTGATCCGGTAACACCAGTCACTCGCAGGGGGATTGATGACTACGCAGCATCCGACGGGCGCGCCCGAGGGCCGGGTCTGGCTGATCACCGGGGCGTCCTCCGGTTTCGGCCTGATCCTGACCGAGGCGGCGCTGGCCGCAGGTGACACGGTCGTGGCGGCCGCCCGCCGCACCGCCGCCCTCGAAGCCCTGGCCGCCGAGCACCCGGAGCGCCTCGTCCCGCTGGCCCTGGACGTGACGGACACCGCCCGGGCGGACGAGGCCGTCAACGGGGTCGTGGCCCGTTTCGGCCGTATCGACGTCCTCGTCAACAACGCGGGCCGGGGCCTGGTCGGCGCCGTGGAGGAGGCGAGCGACGCCGAACTCCGCGAGCTGATGGATCTGCACTTCTTCGGCCCGGCGGCGCTCCAGCGCGCCGCACTCCCCCACATGCGGTCCCGGAAGTCCGGTGCGATCGTCCAGATGAGCAGCATGGGCGGACGGCTGGCCTTCCCCGGTGTCGGGGCCTACTGCGCGACGAAGTTCGCCCTGGAGGGTCTGACCGAGGCGCTCGCGGCCGAGGTGGCCCCCTTCGGGATCAAGGTGCTCATCGTGGAACCCGGCTCGTTCCGCACGGGCTTCGCCGGCGGCGGTGCGCTGCGGTCCACGACCCCGCTGCCCGCCTACGAGGACATCGTCGGCCCGGTACGGGCCGGGCTTCCGGCGAGCGACGGCCACCAGCCCGGGGACCCCGTCAAGGCGGTCGCCGCGATCCTCGCCGCCCTGGACGCCCCGCAGACCCCGTTGCGGCTCGTGCTGGGCACCGACGCCGTCGAGTTCATCCGGGCCCACGCGGATGCCGCCCGCGCCGAAGCCGACGCCTGGGAGTCCGTCAGCCGCGGCACCGACTTCGACGCCTGACCTCTCGCCCGCGGCGACGTACGGACGCCCCCGGCACCGGGTGCGGGCGTACGTCGCCGCACGGACGCGCAAGCCCACCGGCAGCCACCTGGGAGGCACCTTGCAGGTCGGCACCCGCCCGCTCCTGCGCCGCCTCGCGCTCTCCGGCGCCGCGCTGCTCACCGCCGCGGCGGCCGTTCCGCAGTCCCCGGCGGCCGCCGCCGACGGGTCGGCCCCGTCCGACGGCGGGCTGTCCGCCGTCATCCGGTACACCGAGAACGGCATTCCGCACATCGTGGCCCGGGACTACGCGGACCTCGGGTTCGGCACCGGCTGGGCGCAGGCCGCCGACCAGGTGTGCGTGCTCGCCGACGGGTTCCTGACCGTCGCCGGGGAGCGCTCGCGCTGGTTCGGCCCCGACGCGGCGCCCGACGGTTCGCTCTCCTCGGCCACCGCGAACCTCTCCAGCGACCTCTACTTCAAGGGCGTCCGCGAGTCCGGGACGATCGAGAGGCTGCTCGCCACCCCCGCGCCCGGCGGGCCGGGCAAGGACGTCAAGGAACTGATGCGGGGCTGGGCGGCCGGGTACAACGCCTGGCTGGCGCAGCACGAGATCACCGACCCGGCCTGCAAGGGCGCCGCCTGGGTCCACCCCGTCACCGCACTCGACGTGGCCGCGCACGGCTTCGCCGTCTCGGTGCTCGCGGGCCAGGGGCGCGGCATCGACGGGATCACGGCCGCGCAGCCGCCGGCATCGGCCGCAGCCCGCGCCGGATCCGCGGGCATCGATCCCGCGGCGGCCGCCGAAGCCGCCCGGCAGTTCTTCGACCCGGGCCGCTACGACATGGGCTCCAACGCGGTGGCCTTCGCCGGCTCGACCACGGCGAACGGCACCGGACTGCTGCTCGGCAACCCCCACTACCCGTGGCAGGGCGGCCGCCGGTTCTGGCAGTCGCAGCAGACCATCCCGGGCGAACTGAACGTTTCCGGCGCCTCGCTGCTCGGCAGCGCCGTGGTGAACATCGGCTTCAACGAGAGGGTGGCCTGGAGCCATACGGTCGCCACCGGCACCCCCGTCAACCTGCACCAGCTGACCCTCGACCCCGCCGACCCGACCGTCTACCTGGTCGACGGAAAGCCGGAGCGGATGACGGAGCGCAAGGTCGGCGTCCCGGTGGCGGGCGGGGCACCGGTCGTGCGCAGCCAGTGGTGGACCCGGTTCGGGCCGGTCGTGACCGCCCTCGGCCCCGGCCTGCCGCTGCCCTGGACCTCCGCCGCGGCGTACGTGCTGAACGACCCCAACGCCCTGAACCTGCGCGGCTCCGACACCGCCCTCGCCCTCGGCAGGGCGCGCTCGGTGGCCGGGCTGCGGGACGCCCTCGCCCGCACCCAGGGCCTGCCCTGGGTCAACACCGTCGCCGCCGACTCGGCCGGCCACACCCTCTTCACCCAGTCCCAGGTGCTCCCCCGGATCACCGACGAGCTCGCCGCGCGCTGCTCGACCCCGCTCGGCAGGGCCACGTACCCCGCCTCCGGGCTCGCGGTGCTGGACGGCGCGCGGGGCGACTGCGCGCCCGGCTCGGACCCCGACGCCGTACAGCCGGGCGTGTTCGGCCCGGGCAGCGCGCCGACGCTGCGGGACGCCCCGTACGCCGAGAACTCCAACGACAGTGCGTGGCTGGCCAACGCGGACCGTCCGCTGACCGGGTACGAGCGGATCTGGGGCACGGTCGGCACCCCGCGGTCCCTGCGCACCCGGGGCGCGGTCGAGGACGTCTCGGCGATGGCCGCCAGGGGCCGGCTGACGGTGGCCGACCTCCAGGCGCAGCAGTACGCGAACCGGGTCCCGGCCGGCGACCTGGCCGCCGCCGACGCGGCCGGGGTGTGCGCCGCGCTGCCCGGTGGCACCGCGAACGGCAGCGACGGCACGGCGGTGGACGTCTCGGCGGCGTGCCCGGTGCTGGCCGGCTGGGACCACCGGGCCGACGGCTCCAGCCGGGGCGCCCTGCTGTTCGACCGCTTCTGGCGGAGGCTGACGGCGGGCACGGCGGCCAAGGACCTGTGGCTGGTGCCGTTCTCCCCGGCCGACCCGGTCGGCACGCCCCGGACGCTGAACCGGGCGGCGCCCGGAGTGGGGCGGGCGCTCGCGGACGCCGTCGCGGAGCTGCGGGCGGCCGGGATCGCCCTGGACGCGCCGCTCGGGGAGCACCAGTTCGTGGTGCGCGCGGGCCGGAAGCTGCCGGTGGGCGGGGGCACGGAGGCGCTGGGCGTCTGGAACAAGATCGAGGCGCCGTGGAACGCGGCCGCCGGGGGTTACCCGGAGGTGGTGCACGGCTCCAGCCACATCCAGGCGGTGGGCTGGGACGGCAGCCGCTGCCCGGTGGCGCGCACCCTGCTGACGTACAGCCAGTCGGCGGACCCGCGGTCGCCGTACTACGCGGACCAGACCATGCTGTTCTCGCGGGAGCGCTGGGTCACCTCGCGGTTCTGCGAGCGGGACATCCTCTCCTCGCCGCGGCTGGAGATCGTACGGCCGCACGAGCGGCGGCGCTGACGCACGGGCGCAGGGGCCCATCGGGCTCAGGGGCTCAGGGGCTCAGGGGCTCACGGGCTCACCGCGAGGAACAGGTACGCGGCCAGCAGCACGATGTGTACCCCGCCCTGGAGCAGCGTCGCCCGCCCCGGCACGATCGTCAGGGCGCTGACCACCACCGTCAGCGCCAGCAGCACCATGTGGACCGGGCCGAGGCCGAGCAGCAGCGGTCCGGAGAGCCAGACCGAGGCCAGCGCGATGGCCGGGATGGTCAGGCCGATGCTGGCGATGGCCGAGCCGTAGGCAAGGTTCAGGCTGGTCTGCACCCGGTCCCGGCGGGCGGCGCGGACGGCCGCCAGGGTCTCCGGAGCCAGCACCAGCAGAGCGATGATCACACCGACGACCGCGTGCGGCAGCCCGGCGTCGGCGACGCCCCGCTCGATGGTCGGCGAGACGGCCTTGGCGTTGCCCACCACCGCGACGAGGGCGACCAGCAGCAGACCGAGGCTGACCAGGGTGGCACGGACGCTCGGCGGCACGGCGTGGGCCTCGTCCCCGGCCACCGCTCCCGAGGCGCTGCCCTGCGTGTCCACGGGGAGGAAGTAGTCCCGGTGACGGACCGTCTGGACGGCGACGAACAGGGCGTAGAGCGCGAGGGAGGCACAGGCGGCGAAGGTCAGCTGGGCACTGGAGAACTCCGGGCCGGGCTTCGAGGTGGTGAACGTGGGCAGCACGAGGCTGAGTACGGCGAGGGTCGCGACGGTGGCGAGCGCCGCACCCGAGCCCTCGGCGTTGAAGACGGCCACCCGGTTGCGCAGCGCACCGACCAGCAGGGACACGCCCACGATGCCGTTGCAGGTGATCATGACGGCGGCGAAGACGGTGTCCCGGGCCAGCGAGGCGGTCTTCTCGCCGCCGCCGGCCATCAGGGTGACGATCAGGGCCACCTCGATGATGGTGACGGCGACGGCGAGGACGAGGGAGCCGAAGGGTTCGCCGACCCGGAGGGCCACCACCTCGGCGTGGTGCACGGCCGCCAGGACCGCGCCCGCCAGGCAGAGGGCGACCAGGGCGACCGCGACGGCGGGCAGGTCGCGTCCCCAGCTCAGGACGAGCGCGGCGAGGGCCACCACGGGGACCAGGACGGTCCAGTCGGTCAGGGGCGTTCTGTGCGGTGCCGTACTCATGTCGGCCAACTTGCCAGAACCGTTGCCCCGGTGCGTCACATGGCGCGCTCGTGCCCTTCCCAGTACGGATCGCGCAGCCGTCGCTTGTAGAGCTTGCCGTTGGGGTCGCGGGGCATCGTCTCGATGAAGTCGACCGTCTTGGGGCGCTTGTAGGCGGCCAGCTGCCGCTCGCAGTGGTGCAGGATCTCGGCGGCGAGGGCGTCGCCCGCCTCGAAGCCCTCGGCGGGCTCGATGACGGCCTTGACCTCCTCGCCCCAGTCGCTGTGCGGAATGCCGAAGGCGGCGGCGTCCGCGACCGCCGGATGGGTGAGGAGCGCGGACTCGATCTCGGCCGGATAGATGTTGACCCCGCCCGAGATGATCATGTCGATCTTGCGGTCCCGGAGGAACAGGTAGCCCTCCTCGTCCAACAGGCCGAGGTCGCCGACCGTGAAGAAGTCGCCGATGCGGTTCTTACGGGTCTTGCCCTCGTCCTTGTGGTAGCTGAAACCGCCGGTGTTCATCTTGATGTAGACGGTGCCGAGTTCGCCGGGCGGCAGCCGGTTGCCGTCGTCGTCGAAGATGGCCAGTTCGCTGATCGGCCAGGCCTTGCCGACGGTTCCCGGCTTCTTCAGCCAGTCCTCGGCGGTGGCGAAGGCGCCCCCGCCCTCGCTGGCGGCGTAGTACTCCTCGACGCAGCCGCCCCACCAGTCGATCATCGCCCGCTTGACGTGGTCCGGGCAGGGGGCGGCGCCGTGGATGGCGTGCCGCATGGAGCTGACGTCGTAGGCGTCCTTCGTCTCCTGCGGGAGCGCGAGGAGGCGGTGGAACTGGGTCGGCACCATGTGGGTGTGGGTGCAGGCGTGCCGGTCGATCAGGCGCAGCATCTCGGCGGGGGTCCACTTGTCCATGAGCACCAGCGGGTGCCCCATGTGCAGCGAGGCGCCCGCGAACTGGAGGACCGCGGTGTGGTAGAGCGGTGAGCAGACGAGGTGGACGTTGTCGTCGAAGGGCCGGATGCCGAAGATGCCGAGGAAACCGCCGAGGTACGTCTCCTCGGGGAGCTTGCCGGGCAGCGGGCGGCGGATGCCGCGCGGCCGGCCGGTGGTGCCGGAGGTGTAGTTCATCACCCAGCCGAGGGTGCGGTCGGCGGGGGGCGTGCCGGGGTGTCCCGCGAGGAGGTCCTCGTACGGGTGGAAACCGGCCACCGTTCCGACGGCGTAGCGGTGGCTCACGGGCAGGCCGGCTTCGTCGGCCGCCGCCGTGGCGGCCTCGGCGAAGCGCTCGTGCGCGATGAGCACCTGGGCGCCGGAGTCGGCGACGATCCAGGCGATCTCGGGGCCGACGAGGTGGTGGTTGACCGGGACGAGGTAGAAACCGGCCTGGGACGCGGCGAGGTAGGCGGTGAGGAATTCGACGCCGTTGGGCAGGACGACGGCGAAGGAGTCGCCCTTCTCCATCCCGGCGGCGCGCAGCCCGTGGACGAGCCGGTTGACGTCCGCATGCAGCCGGCCCGCGCTCCACTGTTCGCCGTCGGGAGTGGTTATTACGGCGCGGTCGGGCTCGGCGGTGGCCTGGGCCCAGAAGCCGTTGGTGTCGGTCATGCTGTTCACGCCTCTCGGGTCCGGCGGCCGGCGATGCGGTTGATTCGGTCGATGGCCTTCTCGAAGCCGCCGGTCAGCTCGTCGAAGACGGCCTGGACGCTGCGTTCGCTGTTCATCCGGCCGACAATCTGGCCGACGGGGGTGCCGAGCAGCGGCTGGACCTCGTACTTCTGAATCCGCGACACGGCCTCGGCGACCAGCAGGCCCTGGAGCGGCATGGGGAGCGCGCCGGGGCCGTCCGGGTCGTCCCAGGCGTCGGTCCACTCGGTGCGCAGCTGGCGGGCGGGCTTGCCGGTGAGGGCGCGGGAGCGGACGGTGTCGCCGGAGCCGGCGGCGAGGAGTTTCGCGGTGAGGGCGCGGGAGTGCAGGTCGGCTTCGGTGGTGGTGAGCCAGAGGGAGCCGAGCCAGACGCCCTGCGCGCCGAGGGCCAGGCCGGCGGCGATCTGTTCGCCGCTGCCGATGCCGCCGGCGGCGAGGACGGGGAGGGGGGTGACGGCTTCGGCGATCTCGGGGACCAGCACCATCGTGGCGATGTCGCCGGTGTGGCCGCCGGCCTCGTAGCCCTGTGCGACCACGACGTCGATGCCGGCCTCGGCGTGGCGGCGGGCGTGTTTGGCGCTGCCTGCGAGGGCGGCGACGAGGACGCCGTGCTCGTGTGCGCGGCGGACGACGTCGGCGGGCGGGGAACCGAGCGCGTTCGCGAGGAGTTTGATGGGGTAGCCGAAGGCGACGTCGAGCTGGTCGCGGGCGACCTGTTCCATCCAGCCGGTGATCCGCCAGCCGGATGCCTCGCCCTCGGCGAGCTCGGGCACGTGGTGCTTGGCGAGGGTGTCGCGGACGAAGGCACGGTGTCCGGCGGGGATCATCGCCTCGATCTCGGCCTCGCCGATGCCGTCAACCGCCTTCTTGGCGGGCATGACGACGTCGAGGCCGTAGGGCTTGCCGTCGGTGTGTTCCTGCATCCAGTCGAGGTCGCGTTTGAGGTCGTCGGGCGCGGTGTAGCGGACTGCGCCGAGTACGCCGAAGCCGCCCGCGCGGGTGATGGCGGCGGCGACCGCCGGGAAGGGCGTGAAGCCGAAGATGGCGTGCTCGACTCCCAGTTTCTTGCTCAGCTCCGTCTCCATGGGCGTGAGGATGCCGCAGCGCGCCGGTCGAGGGAAGAGGTTTTCTGATGCAGCGTCAGATTCTTTGCGGGCCGGCCGGTGCGGGAGGTGCGGGCCGCGCGGGCAGATACTGCGGTAAGGCGTGACGGCGGACGGGAGGACCGGTCATGTACGAGTTCACGGGGGCGGTCGGGGTCAACGGCCGGGCGGGCTCCGCCCCGGCGGGCGCGAAACCGGGTCCCGACCCGGCCGGTACCCACGCCGAGGGGGCGGCCGCGAACCGCGTACCGGCAGGCGCGGGCGCCGACCCGGGCGCCGGGACCGGGCGGGGGCGGGGCGCCGCGGGTGGGGACGGGGGGCTGAGCCGGAGGCGGCTCGGGGCGCGGCTGCTCGCGCTCGGCGGCGTACTCGTCCTCCAGGCCGCCCTCCCCGGCGCGGCGGGCGCCCGCGGCAACCCGGCCGAGCGGCGCGCCCTCCAGGGGCTGAAACTGCGCTACGGGTCCGCCCGCCAGGCCGGGCTGCTGGAGAAGCACCTCGAAGGGGTGGCGGAGGAGGCCCGGCGTTTCCTCGGCCCCTCCCCCGAACACCCGTACTACGCCGGGGCCGTCGTGCTCGCCGGGCGCGGCCGCACCGTCGCGCTCCACCGGGCCATGGGCGACGCGGTCCGGTACGCGGACTACGACGGCCGAGCCGACCGGGCCCGGGAGTTCCCCGCGGCCGAACGGATCGCGATGGCCGAGGACACCGTCTTCGACCTGGCCTCGCTCACGAAGCTGTTCACCTCGCTGCTGGCCGTGCAGCAGATGGAGCGGGGGCGGCTGGAGCTGGAGGCTCCGGTGGACCGGTACCTGCCGGAGTTCACCGGGGGCGGCAAGGAACTGGTCACGGTCCGTCAGCTGCTCACGCACACCTCGGGGCTGCGTTCGTGGGCGCCCTTCTACCAGGAGTCCACCCGCGAGGGCCGGCTGCGGCTGCTGTGGTCGGTGCGACCGCAGGACACTCCGGGGACCGTGTACCGGTACTCCGACCTGAACCTCATCGCGCTCCAGCTGCTCCTGGAACGGATCACCGATCGCACTCTGGACACCCTGCTCCGCGAGGAGATCACCGCTCCGCTCGGGATGCACCGCACGCGTTACCGGCCACCGCTTTCCTGGCGCCGGAGCACCGCCGCCACCGAGGTACAGCGTCCGCCCTGGTCCGGCCTGGACCGCGGCCTGGTGTGGGGCGAGGTCCACGACGAGAACGCGTACGCCCTCGGCGGCGTCGCCGGGCACGCGGGCGTCTTCGGCACCGCCTGGGACCTGGCCGTCCTCGCCCGCGCCCTGCTCGACGGCGGGGTCTACGCCGGGAAGCGCATCCTGCGCCCCGCCTCCGTCGAGCTGCTCTTCACCGACTTCAACACCGCCTTCCCCGGCGACGACCACGGCCTGGGCTTCGAGCTCTACCAGCACTGGTACATGGGCGCCATGGCCACGCCGCACTCCGCGGGTCACACCGGCTTCACGGGCACCTCCCTGGTCCTGGACCCCTCCACCGACTCCTTCCTGATCCTGCTCGGCAACTCGGTGCACCCCGTGCGGACCTGGCGGGCCGGCAGCGCGCCCCGGGTCGCCGCGGGCAACCGCTTCGCCCGGGCCGTCCCCGTCCGCACCAGGCACGGCGGCCCCGCCTGGTTCTCCGGCATCACCCCGGGCGGCTCGGGCACCCTCACCCTCCCCCCGCTGACCCCCGCCACCGCGGCCGCCCGGCTGCGCTGCGCCCTGTGGTGGGACACCGTGCCGGGCGAGGGGGCCTTCCACCTGGAGGCCTCCGCCGACGGGCGGACGTGGGAGCCGCTGCCCTTCAGCACCGTGCGCTCCACCGGCGGCGCCCCCGAACCGTGGCCCCAGGGCCGCGCCGACGGCTGGTCGGGCCGCATCTGGCACCGCCTCGAGGCGCCCCTCCCCTCCTGGGCGGGCCGGGAGGTCCGCCTGCGCTTCCGCCACGCCGCCACCGGCCGTTACGTGGGGCGCGGCGTCTACGTCGACGTCATCCGCGTCGCCGAACCGGCCCGGCTCCTCTTCGCCGAGGACCGCCCGGCCGACTTCGCCCGCCTGGAGGCCACGGGCTGGACCCGGTCGGCCGACTGAGCCGCGCTCAGAGGGGTAAGCCGATCAGGCCCCAGCCCCTACGGCGGGCCCCCGCGACGAGCTCGTCCCAGTCCCGCAGCAGCCCCTCGAACTCCCGGAAGGTCCGGATCCAGCCGTCCGGGACCGCCGCGTGCCGGGCGAAGGGCTGCCGCAGACCCGGCAGCAGCGGCTCCGCGCGGTCCCGGTGCGCGGCGAGATCGGCCGTCCGCGCCGGGGGCCCGGCCGGCAGCAGGCCGCGCGGTGCCCCACCGGGCCGGTCGGGCAAGTCGGGCGCGCCCGGCAGCTCCGGCCACGCCCACCCTCCGACGGAGGGCCGGACGGGGCGGGGTTCACCCGTCCGGGCCACGTCCGGCCGGAATGAACGCCGTGCCGCGGGGCGTTGTGTGGTTGATTGAGGTTCGTTGATCGTTCGACGCGAAGGCAGGCACCCCGATGACCACCGTCGACTGGGACAACCCGACCGACCCCAAACCCGGCACCTGGCAGCTCGACCACCTGCGGAAGTACGTCGAGACGAACGGCCGCGAGGGCCAGTTCTGGAACAACACCCAGACGCTGCTGCTGACCACCCTCGGCCGCAAGTCCGGCCGGCCGGTGCGCACACCGCTCATCTACGGCGAGGCCGACGGCCGCTACCTCATCGTGGCGTCCAAGGGCGGCGCCGCCGACCACCCGCTCTGGTACAAGAACTTGTCCGAGCACCCCGAAGTCCGCGTCCAGGTGGGCCCGAAGATCCTCCAGGGCACCGCCCGCACGGCGAACCCCGAGGAACGGGCCAAGTACTGGCCCGTGATGGTCGGGCAATGGCCCGACTACGACGAGTACCAGACCAAGACGGACCGCGAGATCCCGATCGTGGTCATCGAGCCGACCGGCCAGGTCGGCTGACGGCTCAGCGTCCGAGGACCGCCATGGCGGCGTTGTGACCGGGAACCCCGCTCACCCCGCCGCCGCGCACCGCGCCCGCCCCGCACAGCAGTACGTTCGGGTGCCGGGTACCGACGCCCCACCTGCCGGTGTCCTGACCGTCTTCGTACGGCCAGGACAGGTCGCGGTGGAAGATGTGGCCGCCGGGCAGGCGCAGTTCGCGGTCCAGGTCGAGCGGGGTCTTGGCCTCGATGCAGGGCCGGCCGTCCGCGTCGAGGGCGAGGCATTCGGTGAGGGGCTCGGCGAGGTGCGCGTCGAGCTGGGCGAGGGTGCCCGCCAGCAGCACCTCCCGCGCCCCCTGGTTGTCCTTCTCGAACAGCCGGGCCGGGGTGTGCAGGCCGAACAGGGTCAGGGTCTGGTAGCCGCGCGCGACGAGTTCGGGTCCGAGGATCGAGGGGTCCGTCAGCGAGTGGCAGTAGATCTCCGAGGGCGGTACGGAGGGCAGTTCACCGGTCGCGGCCTCGGCGTGGGCCCGCGCGAGCTGCTCGTACCCCTCGGCGATGTGGAAGGTTCCGCCGAACGCCTCGCGGGGGTCCACGGAGGTGTCGCGGAGCCGGGGCAGCCGCCGCAGCAGCATGTTGACCTTGAGCTGGGCGCCTTCGGGCCGGGGTGCCGGGGCTTCGCCGAGCAGTTCCGCCAGGGCCCGCGGCGAGGCATTCACCAGCACCGTGCGGCCGGCGACGGCGCCCTCCCCGGTCGCCGTCCGGAACGTCACCTCCGCGGGCGCGTCGCCGTCCGTATCGATGCGCAGTGCCTCGTGCCCGGTGAGGATCTCGGCTCCCGCCGTCCGCGCGGCCTGCGCCAGGGCGTCGGTCAGCGCGCCCATGCCGCCGACCGGGACGTTCCAGTCACCCGTGCCGCCGCCGATGACGTGGTAGAGGAAGCAGCGGTTCTGCGCGAGGGAGGCGTCGTGGGCGTCGGCGAAGGTGCCGATCAGGCCGTCCGTCAGCACCACGCCGCGCACCAGGTCGTCGGAGAAGCACCGTTCCACGGCCCGGCCCAGTGGCTCCTCGAACAGCATCCGCCAGGCGGCCTCGTCGTCGATCCGGGCCCGTAGTTCCCTGCGGGTGGGGAGCGGCTCGGTGAGGGTGGGGAACACCTTCCGGGCGAGCCGGCCCGTCGTCGCGTAGAAGGCGCGCCAGTTCTCGTACTCGCGGTCGGAGCCGGTGAGGCGGGCGAAGGACTCCCGCGTACGGGCCTCGGAGCCGCCGATGAGCAGTCCGCCCGGGCGGCCGGCGCGCTCGACGGGCGTGTACGAGGAGACCGTGCGCCCGCGTACCGCGAAGTCCAGGCCGAGATCGCGCACGATCTTCGCGGGGAGGAGGGAGACCAGGTAGGAGTAGCGCGACAGCCTGGCGTCCACGCCCGCGAAGGGGCGGGTGGAGACGGCGGCGCCGCCGGTGTGGCCGAGCCGTTCGAGGACCACTACGGACCTGCCCGCGCGGGCCAGGTACGCGGCGGCCACCAGACCGTTGTGCCCGCCGCCCACGATCACCACGTCGTAGGCCGCCTGCCCGAAGGGCGCCGAGGTCGTCGTCATGGCTCTTGGTAGCACACCTGGCCGAGCCGCTCCAGACAGTGCGCCTCGTCGGCGTGGGCCAGCACCGTGTCGGGATGCCCTTCGCCGAGGGACCGTTCGCGGATGCCGGAGAGTTCCCGGTAGAGCGGCAGCGCTTCGTGCCAGCGGCCGAGGCGGCCCAGGCCGACGGCGAGTTCGCGGCGGCTGACCAGCGTGTCCGGGTGCTCGGCGCCCAGCACCTCGGCCCGCGCCCGCTCCACCTCGCGGGCCTCGGCCACCGCCTCCTCCCAGCGGTCCAGCCGGCCCAGGTTCACGCCGAGGACGTGCCGGGCGCGCAGGGTCTCCGGGTCGGCGGCCCCGTAGGCGCGGGTGCGGTCGCGCACCAGGGCGCGGAACAGGCCGAGGGCTTCGGCGGCGCGCCCGGTGCGGCCCAGCGCGACCCCGGTTTCGTAGCGGGCGGCGAGGGCGTCGGGGTGGTCGCGGCCGAGGACCCGTTCACGGACGGCGGCGACCTGCCGGAAGCCGGCCAGCGCCTCGTCCCAGCGACCGAGGCGGCCGAGCGCGTACGCGACCTCGTACCGGGTCAGGAGCGTGTCGGGGTGTTCGGCGCCGAGCACGGCTGCGCGGTCCGCCGCGACCTCGGCGGCGGTGCGGTGGGCGTCCTCGTGGCGGCCGAGGGCACCGAGCGCGCAGGCGAGGCCGTGGCGGCAGCGCAGGGTGTCGGGGTGGCGGGGGCCCACGGTGCGGGAACGGGCGGCGGCCACCGCGGCGTAGGTCTCGCAGGCCTCGCGGTGGCGCCCGAGACGGCCCAGTTCGTACGCCTCCTGCTGGCGGGCCGCGAGGGTGTCGCCGTGGTCGGGACCCAGCACGCTGGCCCGCCCCCGGGCCACGGCGGCGTAGGCGGCCAGCGCCTCCTCGGACCGGCCGGCGCGGCTGAGGGCGTACGCACGGGAGTGGGCGGCGTCCAGCGCGTCGGGATGCCCCGGCCCGCCGGGAGCCTCGGCGCGGGTCAGCCCGACGGCGAGGGTGAGCCGGGGGTCGGTGGCGGCGTCGGGCCGCTCGATCGGCCGGGTCACGCCGGGCCGGGCGGCGGTCCAGGAACCGGTGAGCACGGCCCATTCCCCGCTCGCGGGACGGGCGTCGGTGCCGGCCTTGCGGCCGGCGGTCATCCCCCGGGCCCATTCGGGCAGCGGCGGCTGGGCGCCGGGCAGCCCGCCGGGGCCGAGCCGGTGCTCCACGAGCCGCCGGTGCAGGTGCCGGGCGTCGCCGGGGCGGTCCTCGGGCCGCTTGGCGAGCAGTTCGAGGACCAGCCGGTCGAAGTACTCCGGCAGCTCGGGGCGGTGCTCGCGGGGCGGTACGGGCGCGTTGTCGCGGTGACCGACCAGGACGGACCAGGAGTCGCCGAGGTCGAAGGGCGGGGCGCCGGTGGCGATCTCGTACAGGACGCAGCCGAGGGAGTAGAGGTCGCTGCGGTGGTCGACCTCGCCGCCCGCGATCTGCTCGGGCGACATGTAGTGCGGGGTGCCCATGGCCATGCCGCCGCCGGTGAGCTTGGCGGTGAAGCCGATGTCGTGGGCGAGGCGGGCGATGCCGAAGTCGCAGATCTTCACGGTGCCGTCGGTGAGCCGCATGATGTTCGCGGGCTTGAGGTCGCGGTGGACGACGCCCTGGTCGTGGGTGTATCCGAGCGCGGCTGCCATCTGCTCGGCGATGTCCACGACGACGTCCACGGGGAGCGGACGCGACTCGTTGTCCTCCAGGAGCTGGCTGAGGTTGCGGCCGTCCAGGAGTTCCATGACGAGGTAGAGGGGACCGCCGGCCGCGCTGTCGTCGCCGAAGTCGTGGACCACCGTGACGCCGCGGTGCTGGAGCGCGGCGGCCACGCGGGCCTCGCGGCGGAAGCGCTCGCGCAGCACCTGGGTGAAGTGGTTGTCCTGCTCGGGCCCGAGGGGCTTGAGGCACTTCACGGCGACCTGGCGGCCCAGCGATTCGTCCCGGGCCCGCCATACCTCGCCCATGCCGCCGCGCCCGATCAGATCGAGCGACCGGTACCGGCCCTGGATCAGTCTGGACTCCGCCATGTCTTGAAGCCGCCCCCGTGTGTTGTGCTACGCCCTCCCCGGACGGTCCAGTATGGCCGCTGATGTACGCAGTGTGTACGCCGAGGGGCGACTCCCGGGGCCCATGCGGCGCATCGCTTTCAAGATGTGACCTGGCGGCAGCTGCCAGCGCAGACCTGCGGGGATGGTGCGCAACAGGCGTCCTGTGAGGCGCAAGCGGCGGGTGACGTCCCGCGGGTCGGGAGCGGGTCTGCCGTACAGCCGGTGCGCGTGGTCCGGGAGGGAACCGTACGCGAGGGCGGCGAGCGGCCGCCACAGCAGGTTTCGGCCAGGGACGAGGTATCCGGGGACGGGCGGGGAGCGCAGGAAGTCGTCCACGGCGAGCGCGTCGGCCCCGGCGGCGAGGTCGGGGCGGACCGTCTCGAAGTAGCCGGCGAGAGCGGCCGTATCGGCGGGCACGCCCCTGGGGTCGAGGCCGACGAGGCGGGCGTTGACCCGGTTCTCGTCCACGTAGCGGTCGGCCTGGGCGGGGGTGAGGGGGACGCCGGAGCGGCGCAGGACGTGCAGGAAGCTGTCGATCTGCGCGCAGTGCACCCAGAGCAGCAGGGCGGGGTCGTCGACGGGGAACCGGCGGCCGGTGGCGGGGTCGGTCGCGGACAGCTTGCGGTGGACGGCCCGGACGCGGGCGCCGGCCTGCTCGGCGGCGGCGGTGGTGCCGTAGGTGAGGGTGCCGACGAAGTCCGCGGTGCGCAGCAGCCGCCCCCAGGCCTCCGCGCGGCCCCCTTTGTCCCCGAACGCGGCGCTGTTCTCCATGACGCCGCGGACGGCCCGGGGGTGCAGGGCCTGGAGGTAGAGCGCACGGACCCCGGCGATCCACATCACCGGGTCCCCGTGGCACTGCCACGTCACGGACCCGGGTCCGTACAGCCCGGGATCGGGCCCCTGCCCCTGGTGTGCCGCCGTAGGTGCCATCCCGGTACCTCCTGCTGCCGTGCGGGCGTGGCCGACTGCGCGTCGTCCAGCGTAGCGACGTACGGGCCGGCCGGCAGTACCGGATCGAGCGGGAATTCCCGTGGCACCCCTCTGCCGCGGGCGGCCCGGCCGCCGTCAAGGCGCCCGGGCCGCCCGGGCGTCGGCGGCCGCGCCGGGCCCGGGCGCGGGCGGCGGCAGGGAAGGGAGCTCCGGCAGCAATTCGGTGACGACGAAGGCGATCACGGCGGCGATGATCGCCACGGGCATCACGGCGGAACTGCCCAGCAGCAGGATCACCAGCACCACGCTGCTGACCGGCAGCCGCAGGACGGCGACCGTGGTGGCGGCCATGCCCGCCGCGATGGCGGGCACCACGCCCAGGCCCGGCAGGGGTGACGCCAGAACGCCGGCCGCGGCCCCCAGGAACAGCGCCGGGAAGATGGGGCCGCCGCGCAGGCTGCCCAGGCACAGGGCGTAGGCGGCGCCCTTGAACAGCAGGACCGCGACCAGCGCGCCGACTCCCCAGGCGTGCGGATCGGCGGCCAGCTGGGCCAGCGTCGACTGACCGGACAGCGCGGCCTCCGCCGAGGAACGGCCGGTGATCAGGGCGTAGAGCGCGGCACAGGCGCCGGCGCCCAGCGCGCAGAGCGCCGTGCGCGGCACGGTGCCCCGCGAGACGAACACGGCGACCCGGCGCGCCGCGAACTGCACCGGCCGCATCAGGAGGGCGCAGCCGAGGGCGATGACCACGGCCCAGAGCACGTCCGCCGCGTCCAGGCGCGGGTCCGCCCCGGACACTTTGAGGCCGAGTTTGCCCGTGCCCAGGCCGGTCCAGCGCCCGAAGCCGGTGAAGACCAGGGAGCCGATGCCGCTGGAGAGCAGCGCGGGGAGCATGACCGCGAACAGCCGTGGCCCGCCCACGCCCGTCACCTCGATCAGCAGGACGGCGGCGACCAGCGGGTTGCCGAAGATCGCCGCGATGGCGGCCGCCGCGCCGGCCGAGCCCAGCAACGCGGTGGTCAGCGCACTCGTCGGGGCCCGTGTGAGGTCCCGCAGGAGCAGGGCGAGGCCGCCGCCCAGTGCGATCAGGGGTGCTTCCGGCCCCAGCACGGCGCCGAGCGGCAGGCCCACCGCCGCCGCGGTCAGTACGCCGGGCAGTGCGGCCGGCCTGGTGCCGCCGGTGGCCAGCCCGGCCGCGGGGACGTGGCCGCCGGCCCCGGGGAGGCGGGTGACGACCACACCGACGAGGAACCCGGCCACCGGCAGCAGGAGCAGGGGCCACCACCACGGGGGCCCGCCTTCGCCCAAGGCGTGCGGGAGCGACACCCACACGGCGTGTTCGAGTGCGTGGAGCCCGGCGAGGAACCAGAACGCGACCAGGGACACCGGGATGCCGACGAAGGCGGAGAAGGCGAGGGCTCTGAGGTAGCCGGGAGAGCGCAGGATGGTGCGCAACAGGTCCGCCTCCCGCGGCTGGCCGGCCTCGGCGGCCCCGTCCGGCCGTGGCACCGCTGCCCGCGGCCCTCCGGGTCCCTTCGGTTCCTCCGGTTCCATCGGTTCCGTCATGGCTCCCCGTCCAGTTCGGCGTCGAGCGCGAGGGCTGCGGTGACCAGCGCGAGGTGGGTGAACGCCTGCGGGAAGTTGCCCAGTTGCTCGCCGGTGGGCCCGATCTCCTCGGCGAACAGGCCGACGTGGTTGGCGTAGGTGAGCATCTTGTCGAAGGCGTACCGGGCCTGTTCGACCCGTCCGGCCCGGGCGAGGGCGTACACGTAGAGGAAGGAGCAGAGCGAGAACGTGCCCTCGGAGCCCCTGAGACCGTCCGGTGAGGCGTCGGGGTCGTAGCGGTGGACGAGGCTGTCCGAGACGAGTTCCCGGTCCATGGCGTCCAGGGTGGACAGCCAGCGCGGATCCTTCGGCGGGATGAAGCCGACCAGCGGCATCATCAGCAGCGAGGCGTCCAGGACAGTGCTGTCGTAGTGCTGGACGAACGCCTGGCGCTCCTCGCTCCAGCCCCGGGTCATGATCTGGCCGTGGATGGCGTCACGGACGGCGGTCCAGCGCCGCACGCCGGCCGGGCGGCCGGTGGCCACGGCCTGGCGGACGCCGCGGTCCAGGGCCACCCAGCACATGAGGCGGCTGTAGGTGAAGTCCTTGCTGCCGCCGCGGGTTTCCCAGATGCCGTCGTCGGGACGGTCCCAGTGGTCACAGAGCCAGTCGAGCAGGGTGGCGGAGCTCCGCCAGTCGTCGTAGCCGACCACGTCGGGGGTCCGGCCCGTCTGGGCGAGGGCGTAGACCGCCTCGCCGTAGATGTCGAGCTGCAGTTGGCCGACGGCGCCGTTGCCCGCGCGTACGGGGGCGGAGCCGCGCCAGCCCGTCAGGTGCCCGAGGACCTCCTCCGGCAGGTGCGGGTCACCGTCGACGCGGTACATGATCTGCAGTGGCTCGCCGCCGGGTGCTCCGCCGTCCCGGAACCGGTCGGCGAGCCAGCCGCGGAAGGCGTTCGCCTCCTCGGTGAACCCGAGGTCGCGCATGACCCGGACGGCGAGGGAGGCGTCCCGGACCCAGGTGTACCGGTAGTCCCAGTTGCGCTCCCCGCCCTCCTGCTCGGGCAGCCCCATGGTCGCCGCGGCGATGGGGGCGCCCGTCGGCCCGTACGTCAGGAGCTTGAGGGTGATCGCGGAGCGGTTGACGATCTGCTGCCAGCGGCCGCGGTAGCGGCAGCGCCCGGTCCACCGGTGCCAGAAGCGGTTCAGGTCGGTGAACTCCCGTGTCACGTCCAGCGCGTCCACCGGCGGTGGGGCCTCGCCTCCGGCGTCACACACAGTCAGGACGGCGGCCGCGCGTTCGCCCGCCGCCAGTGCCACCGTCGCGCGCACGTCGTCACCGTCGGCCCGTAGCGGCACCGGGCCGACGGCCTGCAGGTGGGCGGTGATGCCGGGCCCGTCGAAACGTGCGGCCCGGCCGTCCAGGGTCAGGGCGTGGTGCGCACGGCCGTAGTCGAAGCGCGGCCGGCACGCCAGGGCGAAGCGCATCGAGCCGCGTACCACGCGCATGACCCGCACCACCTGGTGCCGGTCGGTGGGGGTCGGCCCTTCGCGGACGGGCATGAAGTCGACCACCTCACCGACTCCTTCGGGGGTGAGGAAGCGGGTGATCAGGACGGCGGTGTCGGCGAGGTAGAGCTGGCGGGTGACGACGCCCTCCCCGCCGGCCGGGCCGGCGTCGTCCGGGGGCTGCGCGGTGATGGCGAAGTACCCGCCGCGGTCGTGGTCGAGCAGCCCGGCGAAGACGCTGGGAGAGTCGAAACGGGGAGAGCAGAACCAGTCCAGCACGCCCTCGGATGAAACGAGGGCACAGGTCTGCAGGTCGCCGATCAGGCCGTGTCCGGCGATCGGCGGGTACGGGCGCGTCATGCGACCGCCTCCCAGGACCGCCCCGCAGCCCGCGCCGACACCGCCCGTGGTCGGGGTCGCGCGCCCGTACGAGCGGACCGCCTCGCGTCCTTCATGGCCGGTCCCCTTGACGTGGTGGCCTCGGATGTGGGGTCCCCCGACGGACGTGGCCTCCGGCAGACCCATTCTCCCGTCCCCGCGCCGTGATCGCCACGCAGGCGGGCGGGGGGCGGCGGCCCCGTGCGCCGCCGCGGTCACGGGCTTCCGGGCCGCCCGTCCCCGACGGCTCCTGGTCGACCAGCGCGTACAGGCCGGACACCACGGCGCCGCGCCGCCGCCCTGTACCTCGAACGCTGAGCGCACCGAAGCCCTGACAGACTTCCTCCACGCCTACGACCACCACCGCTGCCACACCGCACTCGCAGGCAAGCCCCCGATCAGCCGTGTGAACAACGTTGCGGATCAATACACCTAGCGGCGGACGCGGGGCATGCCGAGGCCGATCCAGGAGATGATCTCGCGCTGGATCTCGTTGTTGCCGCCGCCGAAGGTGAAGATCACGGCGCTGCGGTAGCCGCGTTCGAGTTCGCCGTGCAGGACCGCGCCCGCCGAGCCGTCCTTGAGGGAGCCGGCCGCGCCGACCACCTCCATCAGCCAGGCGTAGGCGTCCCGGCGGGCTTCCGAGCCGTAGACCTTGACGGCGGAGGCGTCCTGGGGGGTGAGCGTGCCGGACTGGACGGCGCCCACCATCTGCCAGTTGAGGAGCTTCATCGCGTCGAGCCGGGCGTGGGTGCGGGCGAGGCGGCCGCGGACCCAGGAGAGGTCGATGACCCGGCGGCCGTCGGCCAGTCTGGTCTCCGCCGCCCAGCGCTGGACGTCGTGCAGGGCCCGGATGGCCATCGTGCCGTGGGCGGCGAGGGTGACGCGTTCGTGGTTGAGCTGGTTGGTGATCAGCCGCCACCCCTGGTTCTCCCGGCCGACGCGCCGGCTCGCCGGGACCCGGATGTTCTCGTAGTAGCTGGCCGTGGTGTCGTGCGAGGCGAGGGTGTTGATCAGGGTGCACGAGTAGCCCGGGTCGGAGGTCGGCACCAGGAGCATGCTGATGCCCTTGTGGGCCGGAGCGTCCGGGTCGGTGCGGACCGCGAGCCAGACCCAGTCGGCCGTGTCGCCGTTGGTGGTCCAGATCTTCTGGCCGTTGACCACGTACGTGCCGGTCTCCTCGTCGCCTTCCCGTACCGCCTTGCACGTGAGCGCGGCGAGGTCGGTGCCGGCGTCGGGTTCGCTGTAGCCGATGGCGAAGTCGATCTCGCCGGAGAGGATGCGGGGCAGGAAGTACGCCTTCTGCTCGTCCGTGCCGAACTGCATGAGCGTCGGCCCGACGGTGTTCAGCGCCATCAGCGGCAGCGGCACGACGGCCTGCGCCGCCTCGTCGAAGAAGATGAACTGGTCCATGGGCGACATCCCGCGCCCGCCGTACTCCTCGGGCCAGCCGACCCCGAGCCAGCCATCGGCCCCGAGGCGGCGGATGGTCTCGCGGTAGAAGCGCTTCTGGGCGGCGGGGTCCTGGTAGCGGGCGTAGACGTCCTGCGGGACCAGCTCGGCGAAGTAGGCGCGCAGCTCGCTGCGCAACCGCTCCTGCTCAGGCGTGTATTCGAGGTGCACGGCCCCTCCGGGTCTCTCGCGGTCCGTCCGTCGGCGGAGGCAGAGTAGAACCTGTTACAAGAATCCGGAAGGGCGGCGGCGGACGGGACGGGGTCAGCCGAGGACGGCGATCATCGCCGCGGCGGTCGCCGCCATCGCGGCGCGGGCGGCCGTCAGGTACGGGCGGGGATCCGCCGGGGTGAGGTGGGCGCGGATGGCTCCGGTCATGGCCACGTTCAGCGCGGTACCGATGTTGACCTTGCGGATGCCACCCGCGACGGCCGCCGCGAGTTCGGCGTCCGGGAGCCCCGACGAGCCGTGGAGGACGAGCGGGACCTCCACCGCCTTGGCCAGGCGGGCCAGCAGCCCGTGGTCCAGGGAGGCCGTCCGGCTGGTCATGGCGTGGCTGCTGCCGATGGCGACGGCCAGCGCGTCCACCCCCGAGTCGGCGACGAACCGCCGCGCCTCGTCCGGATCGGTACGGGCGCCCGGCGCGTGCGGATCCAGCGGCGCGGCGCCGTTCTTGCCGCCGACCTCCCCGAGCTCCGCCTCGATCCACAGGCCGTTGGCGTGGGCCCAGTCGGCGGCGGAACGGGTGGCCTCCAGGTTCTCGGCGTAGGGCAGGTGCGCCGCGTCGTACATCACCGACCCGAAGCCCGCGTCGACGGCCTGCCGCAGCAGCTCGGAACTCTTCACGTGGTCGAGGTGCAGCCCCACCGGCACGCCCGCCGCCTCGGCGCACGCGCAGGCCGCCCGGGCGATGGGGAGCAGCCGGCCGGACCGGAACTTCACCGCGTTCTCGCTCAGTTGCAGGATGACCGGCAGACCGATCCGCTCGGCGCCCTCGATGACCGCCTCGGCGTGCTCCAGCGTGATGATGTTGAAGGCGGCGACGGCGCGGCCCGCTGCGGCCGCCTCCGTCACGAGCGCGCCCGCCGGTACGAGGCTCATCGGACCGCCTCCTCGCCCGCCGCAAGGATCACGGACCGGGTCAGGTGCCGGGGCGCGTCCGGGTCGAGGCCCCGGTGGGCGGCGACGGCGAGGGCCAGCCGGTGGACCCGTACCAGCTCGGCGAGGGGGTCGAGCCGCCCGGCGACCCACTCGGCGCCGGTCGCCAGGACCTGCTCGGCGAGCCCCTCGGGGGTCCCGCCCAGGGACCAGGTGACGGTTCCGGGCCCGGTGACGCTGATCGGTCCGTGCCGGTATTCCATCGCCGGGTAGGACTCGGCCCAGGAGAGCGACGCCTCGCGCATCTTGAGCGCGGCCTCGTTCGCCAGGCCGACGCTCCATCCGCGCCCGAGGAAGGTGAACTGCCCCCGGTCCTCCAGGCCTTCGGGCAGGGGTTCGGCGAGCGCGGTGCGGGCGTCCGCGACGACGGCCGGGCCGTGCGCGCCGAGGTGCGCGCGCAGCAGCGTCAGGGCCGTGGTGGCGAACCGGGTCTGTACGACGGACCGTTCGTCGGCGAAGTCCAGTACGACGAGTTCGTCCGCGAGGGACGTCGCGGGGGTGGCCGGGTCGCCGATGACGGCGGTGGTCGCCACCCCGGCGTCCCGCAGGCCGGCCAGCAGGTCGAGCACCTCGGTGGTCGTCCCGGACCGGGTCAGCGCCACCACCCGGTCGTAGCGCCGGTGGCGGGGGAACTCCGAGGCGGGGAAGGCGTCGGTCTCGCCCTGTCCGGCCTCCTCCCGCAGGGCGGCGGCCGCCTGGGCCATGTAGTACGAGGTCCCGCAGCCGACGATCGCGGTCCGCTCCCCCGGCTGCGGCAGCACCGTCCGGCGCGCGGGGGCCAGTTCGGCGGCCCGCTCCCAGCACGCGGGCTGCGTGGCCAGTTCGTGCGCGACATGACTCATACGGGCTCCCTGGGGCTGTGCCGTCCGGTTGCGGTTGCGTGTTCCTGCACGGTATCGGGCTGTTTCACGCAACTTCAAGCATCTGCCGGACGATCGTCTGGGTTAATCTCAAGCCGAGGGCCGAGGGCCGAAGGACGGGCCGGGAAAGTGGGAGTGGGGCCATGACCCGCAAGGAACGCTGGCAGAGACTGCTGGATCTGCTGGTGGAGCGGGGCGGGCTGGAGGTGGAGCCGGCCGCCGAGGTCCTCGGTGTGTCCGCCGCGACCATCCGGCGCGACCTCGACCAGCTGGCCGAGCAGCAGATGCTGGTCCGTACGCGCGGTGGCGCCGTTCCGCACGGGGTCTCGTACGAACTGCCGCTCCGCTACCGCACCTCCCGCCGGGCCGCCGAGAAGGGCCGGATCAGCGAGGCGGTGGCGGCGCTCATCGCCCCCGGCGAGGTGATCGGGCTGACGGGCGGGACGACGACCACCGAGGTCGCCCGGGCCCTCGCCGCCCGCCCGGACCTCGCCACCGGCTCGCCGGCCCTGACCGTGGTCACCAATGCCCTCAACATCGCGGGCGAGCTGGTGATCCGCCCGCAGTTCAAGATCGTGCTGACGGGCGGGGTGGCCCGGCCGCAGTCGTACGAACTCACCGGCCCGCTGGCGCAGCAGGTGCTGGGGCAGCTCAGCATGGACACCGCCGTCGTGGGCGTCGACGCCTTCGACCCGGCGGACGGCGCGGCCACCCGGCACGAGGACGAGGCCGCGATGAACCGGCTGCTGTGCGAGCGGGCCCGGCGGGTGGTGATCGCGGCGGATTCCAGCAAGCTGGGCGTACGCGCCTTCGCCCGCATCTGCGCGACCGATGCCGTGGACGTCCTGGTGACGGACACGGGCCTGCCGGAACCGGTCGCTGAGGCGTTCACCGCGGCGGGCGTGGAGGTCCGCCGGGTCTGAGGCGGGGCCGGGATACCGGCGCCGGCCCGGCCGGGGCGGGCCGCGTACTCCGCGCTGCCGATACCGGTCGGCGGCCGAGCCTCGATCGCGCGAGCGGCGGCCCCCAGCAACGGGCGGAGCCGAGCAGCCTGGGCCGGCGTGACCGCGCTGGTGGGCGGCGGATGGCGGCGCCCGGAGCCCAGGCAGACGGGGCATCCCCCGGAGCCCCCGCGGCTCCTCCCGGCCGCCGCCGGCTGACCGGCCCGGCCGGCGGCCCGAACGCGCACGGCGCGCACGCGCAGTGCCCCTGGACCCGGCGGCCCCCGACGAGCCGGCGGCCGGCGCGACCGTGACGGACCGGCGGTTAGGGGCAGCCGGGCCGGCCGCGGCGCCGACGCGCAGCCGGATGGACGCCGCTGCCTGGTATGCCCAGCGGCCCCGCACGTGGCCGCTGCGGACCCGCAGCAACGGGCTCCCTGCGGGGGGCTGCCGGGCTCCCTGGACTCCGACGCTGGCCGGCCCGATCCGCGGCGCGAGCGGTCCAGGTGGCGGGTGGGGACGCCCGCCAGGCCCCACGGCCGGGCACGTGGGCGTCGCGGACCGGCGGTTGAGGGCAACCGGCCGGGCCGGCCGCGGCGCCGACGCGCAGCCGGATGGACGCCGCCGCCCGAGGTCCGGGGACGGGCGGCCCCAGCGGCCGCGCAGGCGGCCATCGCGGACCCGCGGTAACAGGCCCGGCCGGCGCGCCCCAGCCGGGGAGACTGCCGCGGATCGCCCGGACACCGCCGCCTGGCCGGTCCGGTCGATGGCGCGCGCGGTAGAGGGGACGGGCGGGCCCCACGGACGCGCACGCAGCCCACTCGGACCGGCGGTTAGGGGCAGCCGGGCCGGCCGCGGCGCCGCTGCCTGGCCGGTCCGGGCGGCAGCGCGCGTTCGAGGGGGCGGTTGGGTGCAGCGGCCGCGCAGGCGGCCATCGCGGACCCGCGGTAACAGGCCCCCGGGCGCGGCTCCCTCCCAGCCGCGGGAACCGCCCCGGACCCCCAGCGGGCCGGGGCAGGTGGGGAAGGGCCGCCAGGCCTTCCGGACGCGGACCTGGCCGGGACGGGCCCGGCGGCGGGGCATCCGCCGGGGCTGCGGTCAGTGGGTCGGGACGCGTTCCGCCTCGCGGGACAGGGCGGCCAGGACCGGGGCGATCAAGGGATGGGTTTCCGCGCCCCGGCGGGTGGCCGCGAAGACGCGGCGGGTGGCGGCCGGGCCGGCGACCGGGCGGACCTGGACCTCCTTGAGGTCCATGCCGCGCAGCGCGGAGCGCGGGACCAGGGCGACGCCCGCGCCCGCCCCCACCAGGGCCGTCACGGCGCGGAAGTCGTCGGAGGAGTGCGCGAAGCGGGGCTGGAACCCGGCCAGTTCGCAGGCGAGCAGCGTCACGTCGTGGCACGGGTTGCCGGGGTACTGGCCCACCCAGTCCGAGTCGGACAGTTCCGCGAGCGACACGGCGGGCAGGCCGGCCAGCGGGTGCCCCACCGGCAGGACCGCGTCGAAGGGCTCCGCGTACAGCGGGAGCACGGACAGCCTGCCGTCGTCCGCGCCGGGGGCGCCCCGGTACTCCACCGCCAGGGCCAGGTCCGCCTCGCCGTCCAGCAGCAGCGGCAGGCTCTGGTCGCCCTCCGCGTCGCGCACCCGCAACCGGATGCCCGGGTGGTCCGCGGCCAGCCGGGCGATGGCCGGCGCCAGTACCTCGGCGATGCCGGTGGCGAAGGCGGCCACCGTGACCTCGCCCGCCGAACCGCCCGCGTAGGCGGCCAGTTCGGCTTCCGCGCGCTCCAGCTGGGCCAGCACCTCGTGGGTGTGGCGGAGGAGGATCTCCCCGGCGGCGGTGAGGCGGACGCCCCGGCCGCTGCGGGTCAGCAGGGCGTGCCCGGTCTCCTGCTCCAGTGCCGCGAGCTGCTGCGAGACGGCGGAGGGGGTCAGGTACAGGGCTGCGGCCGCGGCGGTCACCGTACGGTGGTCCGCCACGGCCCGCAGGACACGCAGCCGGCGGGGGTCGATCACCCCGCCATTGTCTCAGGCCCCAGCCGCCTCGGGCCCCGCCCGCCGCAGCCCCCGGCCGGGGCCTCAGGCCCCGGCGGTCGCCAGCGCCGCGCGGGCGTCGACGAAGGCGGCCACCGCGCGCTCGACGTCCGCCGTCGAGTGGGCGGCCGACAGCTGGACGCGGATGCGGGCCGCGCCCATCGGCACCACCGGGTAGGAGAAGCCGATCACGTACACGCCGCGCTCCAGCAGGAGTTCGGCCATGCGCGCCGCCTCCGCCGCGTCGCCGATCATCACGGGGGCGATGGCGTGGTCCCCGGGCAGTACCTCGAACCCGGCCGCGGTCATCTTCGTACGGAACAGTTCGGTGTTGGCGGCGAGCTGCTCGCGCAGGTCGCCCGCGGACTCCAGCAGGTCCAGGACCTTGAGGGAGGCGGCCGCGATGACCGGGGCGAGGGAGTTGGAGAAGAGGTACGGGCGCGAGCGCTGGCGCAGCAGTTCCACGATCTCGGCGCGGGCCGCGACGTAGCCGCCGGAGGCGCCGCCGAGGGCCTTGCCGAGGGTGCCGGTGATGATGTCGACGCGGTCCATGACGCCGTGCAGCTCCGGGGTGCCCCGGCCGCCGGGGCCGACGAAGCCGACGGCGTGCGAGTCGTCCACCATGACCATGGCGTCGTAGCGCTCGGCCAGGTCGCAGATCTCGGCGAGCGGGGCGACGTAGCCGTCCATCGAGAAGACGCCGTCGGTGACGATCAGGCGGCGCCGGGCGTCCTGGGTGTCCTTGAGCCGGGTCTCCAGCTCCGCGAGGTCGCGGTTCGCGTAACGGTAGCGGCGGGCCTTGGAGAGGCGGATGCCGTCGATGATCGAGGCGTGGTTGAGGGCGTCGGAGATCACCGCGTCCTCGGCACCGAGCAGGGTCTCGAAGACGCCGCCGTTGGCGTCGAAGCAGGAGGAGTAGAGGATCGTGTCCTCCTGGCCGAGGAACGCCGAGAGGCGGGCCTCCAGTTCCTTGTGCACCTCCTGGGTGCCGCAGATGAAGCGGACCGAGGCCATGCCGTAGCCCCAGCGGTCCAGCGCGTCCTTGGCGGCGGCGACCACCTCGGGGTGGTCGGCGAGCCCGAGGTAGTTGTTGGCGCAGAAGTTCAGGACCTCCCCGGCGGAGCCGCCGGAGGTGACGGCGACGGACGCGCTCTGCGGGGTGCCGATGACGCGCTCGGGCTTGTGCAGACCGGCGGACCGGATCTCGTCGAGGGTGGTGCGCAGGTCGGCGCGGACGGTCTCGAACATGGGGTGGTGCTCTCTTTCTCCTGGTCGGCGGAGGGAGGGGGGCCGGGCCCCGCGGGGCGGGCGGGTGCAGGACCGGGCCGGAGGGGGATGGTCCGGGGACACCGCGGACGGCGCTGCCGCCGTCCCGGTCCCCGGCGGCGGTCAGGCCGTCCAGTCCAGGATGATCTTGCCGCTGCGCGCGGTCGACGCCTCGTCGAAGGCGGCCTGGAAGTCGGTGTGGGAGTAGCGGCCGGTGATGACGGGGCTGAGGTCCAGGCCGCCCTCGAGCAGTACGGTCATCGCGTACCAGGTCTCGAACATCTCGCGGCCGTAGATGCCCTTGATGGTGATCATCGAGGTGACGACCTTGGCCCAGTCGACGGGGAACTCCTGGGCGGGCAGGCCCAGCATGGCGATCCGGCCGCCGTGCGTCATGTTGTCGATCATGTCGCGCATCGCCTCGGGGCGGCCGGACATCTCCAGGCCGACGTCGAAGCCCTCGCGCAGGCCCAGCTGCGCCTGCGCGTCGGCGATGGTCGACTCCCGCACGTCCAGGGCGAGCGTGGCGCCGGCCTTGCGGGCGATGTCGAGGCGCTCGGGGCTGACGTCGGTGATGACGACGTTGCGGGCACCGGCGTGCCGGGCCACGGCCGCCGCCATGATGCCGATCGGGCCGGCGCCGGTGATCAGGACGTCCTCGCCCACCAGCGGGAAGGACAGCGCGGTGTGCACGGCGTTGCCGAACGGGTCGAAGATGGCCGCCACGTCCAGGTCCACGGCGGTCCGGTGCACCCACACGTTCTGTGCGGGCAGCACCACGTACTCGGCGAACGCGCCGTCGCGCCCGACACCGAGCCCGACCGTGCTGCGGCACAGGTGGCGGCGGCCGGCGAGGCAGTTGCGGCACTTGCCGCACACCAGGTGGCCCTCGCCGCTGACCAGCGCGCCGATCTCGATGTCCCGGACGTCGGCGCCGAGGGCGGCGACCTCGCCGACGAACTCGTGTCCCAGTACGAGGGGCGTCCTGACGGCGCCCTGCGCCCAGCCGTCCCAGGCCCGGATGTGCAGGTCGGTCCCGCAGATACCGGTCCGCAGCACCTTGATCAGCACGTCGCCGGGGCCGTACTCGGGCTCGGGAACGTCCATGAGCCACAGCCCGGGTTCGGCCTTGTGCTTGACGAGTGCCTTCATGGGGTGGCTCCAGGCATGCGAAGGGGGCCGTCGCGAGCGTGCGGGCCCGCGCGGTGTCGTTCGGTGACGGGACCAATCTGCCGAGCGGCCCGGTGATCGGTCCATCGAGACTTTCTTAAGCGGGTCGACAGCGCAGCTTCACGCCTATGCTCCTCAGGTGACGGGGCGGGGCCGGCCGGGACCGGGCCGGGAGCAGGGGAACGGGGAGGTGGGGGGCGTGCCGAGTCTGCGCAGCAGGGCGCTGTCGGTCGCGCTGATCGCGACGGGACGGCGAAGACGGTTCGCGAGCGCCGAGGCGGTACGCGTCAGGGTCGCGCACAGCGCCCGGCGGCCCGCGTCGCACGTGCCGCCGCGCTCCCTCGGGCGGATCGCCGAGGTCTCGCGGGCCTTCGTCGGGGCCTGGCCGGTGTACGACATCTCGCCGCGCGGCACGGAACCGGTGGCCCAGGTGCTCTACGTGCACGGTGGCGCGTACATCAACGAGCTGGTCCGGCCGCACTGGTCGATGGTCCGCACCCTGGTCGGCCGGGCCCGCGCCCGCGTCGTCGTCCCGGCGTACATCCTGGCCCCGCGCGGGACCGCCGACCGGAACGTGCCGGTCGCCGCCGACCTGCTGAGCGGCCTCATCGAGAGCGGCGGCGCGGGCGGGACGGTACTGATCGGGGACTCCGCGGGGGCCGGTCTGGCACTGGCCGCCGCGCAGCGGCTGCGGGACCGCACCGGCGCGCAGCCGTCCCGGATCGTGCTGATCTCGCCCTGGCTGGACGTGACGATGAGCCATCCCGAGCAGCCGGGCATCGAGCGGGCCGACCCGCTGCTGGCCCGGCCCGGGCTGGCCGAGGCCGGGCGGCTGTACGCGGGCACCCTGGCCGCCGACGACCCCAGGGTGTCCCCGCTGCACGGCTCCTTCACCGGCCTGGCGCCGCTGACGGTGTTCACCGGCACCAGGGACGTGCTGAGCACCGACAGCCGGGAGCTGCTGCGGCGGGCCGGGGCGGACGGCGTGGAGGTGGAGTTCCACGAGGCGCCGGGGCTGCCGCACGGCTACCCGCTGCTGCCGGTCCCGGAGGGGCGGGCGGCCCGTGACCGGATCGTGGACCTGGTCAGGGCCGCCGCGGAGCTGTGAGGGGCCCCTGGGTGTCCCCGGCCTGATGCGCGGACGGCGGCTCGGCCCGGGCGGCCACCACGTCACCGGCCGCACGCTCAGGCCAGGCAGGTCATCAGCGAGCTGACCGGCCGGGCCCGGTAGGCCGCCCAGAAGGCCTCGTCGCGTTCCGCGTCGGGCGGTGGGGTGCGTACGGGCTGCCAGCCGGCCGTGGTGAAGCCGGCCTCCACCGCCGCTTCGCAGAAATCGGCGTGCGTCCAGGCGCGGAACTCGAAGTGCGCGTCCGGCCTGCTGACGAACTGGGCCCGGACCAGCGGGGCCTCGGGGTGCGGTTCGCGCTCCAGGACGCGTACCCCGTAAGGGGACCAGTCCGGGCACGGAAAGGCTCCCGGGTTCGGCACGATGGCCAGCAGCCGGCCCCCGGGGCGCAGGTTGGACCGTACGGACCGGAACAGGGCGTGCAGTGCCTGGCGGTCGGGGGCCTGGTTGAACAGGTAGACGGCGGTGGCCAGGTCGAAGGGGCCGAGCTGCGGCATCCCGGCGGCGTCGGCGACGACGTACTCGATCCGGGCGTCGTGGTGGGTCTCGCGGGCCCGGCGGATCCGGTCGGGGCAGCTGTCCACGCCCACCGTCCGCCGGGCCCCGCCGCTCGCCAGCAGCCTGGCGGTGCCGCCGTGCCCGCAGGGCAGGTCGAGGGCGTCGAGCCCGCGTACTCCGCCGAGCGCGTCCAGCGCGCTGCGCAGGGTGAGGGCGTCGGCCGCCGAGAAGGCGGGCGGGGGCGTCGACGTGTCGTGCTGCTGCTGCATGCCGCAAGCCTCCCCGGCGGCTGCCCGGCCGACAGCCGTCAGGCGCGGACCGTCCCCCGCACGGGGGAGGCGTTCGGGTCAGTCGGTGCGGCGTACGGGGCCGATGCGGCGGTGCGGGGCCGTCCCGGCGGGCGCATCCTGACTGTGTGACGGCGAGACCCGACAGCGGCAGCCCGGCCACCGACGCCTTGGCCCGGGTGCTCGCACGGGCCGCCATGGCCGCCGTGGAGGCCGTCGGCGGCTACGCGGGCGGGGTGTACCTGCGCTCGCCCACGGACGGGCTGCTGCGGCTGGCGGCGCTGGACGGGCTCCCGGGCCGGCTGTTCCGGCCCTGGTGGCGGATGCACGTGAACCGGCCCTATCCCGTCGCGGAGTCGTACCGCTCGGGGCAGCCGGTGCACCTGCCCGACGCCGAGTCGGCGATGCGGCGCTTCCCCCAGCTGACGGCGGGGCTGCCCTTCACGTTCGGGTCGCTGTACGAGCCCGTCACCGCCGGGGACGAACGGTTCGGGGTGCTGATGGTGCTGCGCCCGGCGACCCCCGGCGTCCAGGTCGGACCCGCGGACCGGGAGCGGATGCGCAACATCGCGGCGCGGCTGTCGGCCGAGCTGGCGGCGCTCACCGCGGGCGGCGAGCCGGTGGTGTGGGACGGCGACCCGTTCTGCCCGCCCCCGACGGTCCCGCGGGTCGACGCGGAGACGGCCGTGGACCGCCTCGCGCAGGCGGTGCTGTCGATGGACCGGCAGGGCAGGATCCGCTTCGTCAACGCCACGGCCCCGGCCCTGCTCGCCGCCGAGGGGCCGCTGCTCGGGGAGGTGCTGTGGGAGGCACTGCCCTGGCTGGCCCACCCGGCGTACGAGGACCACTTCCGGGCGGTGTTCATGGCTCCCGATCCGGTGTACTTCATGGCGCGCCAGGGCCACCCACCGTCCGGGGCGTGGCTGTCGGTCGGCCTGTTCCCGGGGCCGGACGGCGTGACCGTGACGGTGGGCTCCGCCGGGTCGGGCCGGTACACGACGGCGCCGGAGGAAGCCGGCTCACCGGCCGACCGGTCCTCCGCCCTGTACCGGCCCGTGGCCCTGGCGATCGCGCTGACCGAGGCGGTGACCGCCCGGCAGGTCTCGGCGGTGGTCACCGAGGAGCTGCTGCCGGCCTTCGGCGGCCGCCAGCTGGCGATCTACCTCCTCGACGAACGCCATCTGCACCTGGCGTGGGAGACCGGGTTCCCCCGGGGCTTCCTGGACCGCTTCGACGGGGTGGGCCTGGACGTGCGGCTGCCCGGCGTGGAGACCCTGACCTCGGGCCGCCCGCTGTTCTTCGAGTCGATGGAGCACCTGGCCGCGGCCTACCCGGGGATCCCCCTGGACACCCACGTAGGGGCCCGGGCGTTCCTGCCGCTGATCGCTTCGGGCCGCCCGGTGGGCTCCTGCATCCTCGGCTTCGACACCCCCCGCGGCTTCGGCGCGGAGGAGCGTACGGTCCTCACCGCGCTCGCCGGGCTGATCGCGCAGGCCCTGGAGCGGGCCCGGCGCTACGACACCGAGGCGGCCCTGGCCCGCGGACTCCAGTCGGCGCTGCTGCCGCACCGGCTGCCGGTGCGCGACCGGGTGGTCACCGTGGGCCGGTACCTGCCCGGGACGGTCGGCATGGACGTCGGCGGCGACTGGTACGACGTCACGGAGACCGGCCCGGACACCATCGCCCTGGTCATCGGCGACGTCCAGGGCCACGGGGTGGCGGCCGCCGCGACGATGGGCCAGCTGCGCAGTGCGGTCCGGGCGTTCGCCCTGGGCGGCAACGACCCGGAGCAGGTGATGCGCGGCACCAACGGGCTGCTGATCGACCTGGACCCCGGCCAGTTCGCCAGCTGCTGCTACGTCGAGCTCGACCGGATGACGGGCCGGGCCCGGGCCGTCCGCGCCGGACACCCCCAGCCGCTGCTGCGCCATCCCGACGGCCGGACCGAGGTGCTGAACCTGCGGGGCGGGGTGGTGCTCGGCGTCGACGAGGCCGCCTCGTACCCGGTGACGGAGTTCCTGCTGGAGCCGGGCGCGCTGCTCGCCCTCTACACGGACGGGCTGGTGGAGCAGCCGGGCACCGACATCGACGCCGGGGTGGAGCGGCTGCGGGCGGCGCTGGCCGCCGCCCGCCCCGTCCCACTGACCGAGACGGCGGACCGGCTGGCGGGCGGGGCCGGTACGACGGGCCACCGGCCGGACGACATCGCCCTGCTGCTGGCGTGGCGCACCGAACCGGGCGGCTGAGGCGCCCCGGGGGTCACGGTAGGGGGCCCGCTCGGCAAAGCGGAGGAAAATTCGCGCTGATCTACGTGCGGTTTGCGTACCCCCGTGTGGGCAGTGTTTACGCCGCCTTGACGCAGGAATCGGGTTACCGGCGGTCCACGGACAAGGGAATCCGCACATGAACACCTCTTGACCTGCGGATCTCGCGCAGATTGCATGACGGCCCGGGAGCCACCGAAACACCTTGCCGACCACCGCCCCGGAGGCGATACCGCTCCCGCGCTCATTCCCCGCATCTGCCGATCGGAACACCGCACCGATGACTGACACGATCAGCGCCCCGCAGGCCCTCGCCCCAGCGACCGCGCCCGTCCCCCAACAGCTCAAGCGCTCCATCGGCGTGGTCGGCGGAACGCTGCTCACGCTCTCGTGCGTGACGCCCGCCTCGACGCTCTTCGTGGTCGTTCCCGACCTGTTCGCCGGTCTCGGTACCTGGACCGCGCTCACCATCGCCATCGGCTCGCTGCTCTGCATCGGCGTGGCGTTCTGCTACTCGGAGCTGGGAACGCTGATCCCCAGCGCCGGCGGTGAGTACGCGATGGTGTCGACCATGGCGGGCCGGCTCGCCGGCTGGCTGGTCTTCGTGCTCTCCCTGCTGGTGGTGATGATCGTGCCACCTGTGATCGCCATGGGTACGGCCGACTACCTGGCCCCGGTCGTGCACATTCCCGCCCCGGCCGCCGGCGGGGCCGTGATGCTGCTCGCCACCCTCGCCGGGCTCCTCGACCTGCGGGCGAACGCCTGGATCACCGGCATCTTCCTCGTCCTGGAGGTCGTGGCGGCCGCACTGGTCGCGGTACTCGGCTTCGCCCACAGCGAGCGGGGCGCCGGTGCGCTGGTGCACGGCTCGGTGGCCGCCGAGGGCGGCGGCACGTCGACCGTGACGGCGATGATGGTGGTCTCCGGACTCGCGATCGCCCTGTTCGTCACCCAGGGTTTCTCGACGGCCGTCTACCTGTCGGAGGAGCTGGAGAAGCCGCGGCGCAACGTCCCGCGGACCGTGCTCGCCACCCTCGCCATCTCCACCGCCGTCATCCTGGTGCCGGTCATCGCGATCACCATGGGCGCCCCGGACCTCGACGCGCTGAGCGCCGGGGACCTCGGCGGGATGGTGACCGCCTGGTCGAACTCGGCCGTCGGCACCTTCGTCAGCCTGTGCGTCGCCCTCGCGATCATCAACGCGGGCATCGTCATGGTCATCCAGAACTCCCGCGTGCTGTTCGCCTCCGCCCGTGACAAGGCCTGGCCGGAGCCGGTCAACAACGCCCTGGCGAAGCTCGGCCGGTTCGGCTCGCCGTGGGTGGCCACCCTGCTGGTCGGCATCCCGGGCGCCGCGATGTGCTTCGTCAACCTGGACACGCTGTACGGCGTCACCGGCGTCTCGGTGACCGGCATGTACCTGCTGGTCGCGGTGGCCGCGCTGTTCTGCCGCCGGGAGGCCCACCGCGAGAAGGCCGCCTGGCGGATGCCGCTGTGGCCGGCCGTGCCGGTGCTGCTGATCGCGGTGTTCGCGTACATCCTGACCCAGCAGGAGACTCAGTACCTGCTGTGGACGGGCGGCATCACCGCCGTGGCCACCCTGTACTGGGCCCTGTACCTGCGCCCGCGCCGGGACAGCCGCTGGCTGGTCAGCATTCCGCAGGACGCGGAGGAGGACGCCGCCGCGTAAGGTCCGCGCACCGCGGAGCCGTGCGGGGCCGACGGGTGAGACCCGTCGGCCCCGCACCCGGTTCCCCGTCAGGTCAGTCGCGCGGCGGGCCCCAGCCGAGCAGCAGCGCGGTGCTCACCAGGCCGATGTGGCTGAACGCCTGCGGGAAGTTGCCGAGCTGGCGTCCGGCGATGGGGTCGTACTCCTCGGCGAGCAGGCCCACGTCGTTGCAGACGTCCAGCAGCCGCTCGAACAGCTCGCGCGCCTCCTTGCTGCGGTCCGTCAGGTGCAGGGCGTCGGCCAGCCAGAACGAGCAGGCCAGGAAGACTCCTTCGTCGCCGGGCAGTCCGTCGACGGAGGGGCCTTCGGTGCTGTAGCGGCGGACGAAGCCGCTGGCGCCGAGTTCCTCGCGCACCGCGTCGACGGTCCCGATGACGCGCGGGTCGTCGGGGGGCAGGAAGCCCACTCTGGGGATGAGCAGGGTCGCGGCGTCCAGTTCGCGCGAGCCGTAGTACTGGGTGAAGGTGTTGCGCTCGGGGTCGTAGCCGTTCGCGCAGACGTCGGCGTGGACCTCGTCCCTTATGGCCCGCCAGCGCTCCACGTCGCCCGGCATCGAGGGATCGTGCTCCAGGGTCCTGACGGCGCGGTCCGCGGCGACCCAGGCCATCACCTTGGAGTGGGTGAAGTGGCGGCGCGGGCCGCGGACCTCCCAGAGCCCTTCGTCGGGCCGCCGCCAGTTGCGCTCCAGGAAGTCGAGGAGCGCGAGCTGGATCTTCCAGGCGTGCCGTTCGGTGGGGAGCCCGCTGGCCCGCGCCAGGTAGAGCGCGTCCATGACTTCGCCGTACACGTCCAGCTGGAGCTGGTCCACGGCCGCGTTGCCGATGCGCACCGGGGCGGAGCCGGCGTAGCCGCGCAGCCAGGGCAGATCGGTCTCCGGGATCCTGCGCTCGCCCGCGATCCCGTACATGATCTGCAGGTCGGCGGGGTCTCCGGCCACCGCGCGCAGCAGCCAGGCCCGCCAGTCGCGGGCCTCGTCGTGGTAGCCGGTGGCGAGCAGGGAGCCGAGGGTGAGGGTGGCGTCGCGGAGCCAGCAGTAGCGGTAGTCCCAGTTGCGCACGCCCCCGAGGTCCTCGGGGAGGGAGGTCGTGGCGGCTGCGGCGATGCCCCCGGTCGGGGCGTAGGTCAGGGCCTTGAGGGTGATCAGGGAGCGGACGACGGCCTCCCGGTAGGGGCCCACGTAGGCGCATTTGGCGGCCCAGTCGCGCCAGTCGGCGAGGCTCTGTTCGAGCGCCTCGTACGGGTCGAGGGGCTCGGGTCGCGGCTGGTGCGAGGGGTGCCAGGTCAGCACGAAGGCGACCCGCTCGCCGGCGGCGACGGTGAACTCGGAGCGGGTGCTGTTGTCCTCGCCCCACGTGCGGACGGGTGGTTCGCTGCGGAACCACGCGGAGTCGGGGCCGGCGATGGCGACGCGGTCGCCGTCGCGCCGCCGGACCCAGGGCACGATGCTGCCGTAGTCGAACCGCAGGCGCAGCGTGCTGCGCACGGTGACCTCGCCGGTCACTCCTTCGACGATCCGCATGACGTCGGGCATGACGTCGCGCTGCGGCATGAAGTCGGTGACCTTGACGGTGCCGTCCTCGGTTTCCCAGACCGTCTCCAGGATGAGCGAGGCGTCGACGTAGGCGCGGCGCGTGCACCCTTCGCCGTCGGCGGCGCCCGCCGGGGCGATGCGCCAGTGGCCGTTCTCCTCGTCGCCCAGGAGGGAGGCGAAGCAGGCGGCGGAGTCGAAGCGGGGCAGGCACAGCCAGTCGATGGACCCGTCTCGGCCGACCAGTGCGCTGGTCATGAGGTCGCCGATGAGTGCGTAGTCTTCGATTGGTTGTGTCATTTGTGCGCTCTTCCCCCGAACGCCCGGGGCCAATCAGGTCCGGGTTCCGCGTTCGGCTCGGTTCGTCCGGCGGCGGGTGCGCGCGGCCGGTCGTCAGTTCCGAACGAGGAGCAGTGCGGCCCCGGCGACCACGCCGAGGGTGACGGCGAGCGCACCGTGCGCCGGGCGGGGCGTGCGCAACGCCGGGACGGGCAGCAGGCGGTCGGCGGCGTACCGGCCGGGTCCGGTGAGGGCGAGGGCCGCGGCGCCGACGGTCAGCAGCAGTTCGAACTCGATGCCCTTGGGGGCGAAGAACGACCCGGCGCCGTGCACGGCGATCGCATTGATCATGGTGCCGACGACGGCGGCGCCGGCGAGCGGGGTGAGCAGCCCGGCGGCGAGGCCGAGACCGCCGAGGGTCTCGGTGAGGCCGGCCAGGGCGGCCATGGCGTCGCCCGCCGGGTAGCCGCTCGCGGTGAAGAAGCGGCCGGTACCGCTGATGCCGCCGCCGTCGAACCAGCCGAACAGCTTCTGGGTGCCGTGGGCGGCCATGGTGAGACCGAGGACGAGGCGCAGGAGCAGCAGGCCGGTGTCGTGGGCGGCGGTCGGGTGCGTGGCGGCGGGGGCGGCCGGTGCGGCGGCCGGGGCCTTCGTCGAGGCGGCGGAGGCGCTGGTCATGGGGGATCCTTCCGGTCGGGCGGCGGTCCGGCTGGTTGTTCAAATTCGAACCGACGGGTCACGACCCTAAGCCATTGATTCAAATTGGAACAACACGTGTAGGCTGGTGCCATGGCTGGGACGAAATGGCTGGACGACCGCGAGATGCGCGCCTGGAACGGCTTCCTCGCCGCCTCCGCGCTGGTGAACCGCCGCCTCGACCAGCAGCTCAAGGAGGATTCAGGGCTCTCGCACCCCCAGTACGAGATACTCGTCCGGCTCGCCGCCGCGCCGGACCGCGAACTGCGGATGACCGAGCTGGCCAACGGGCTGATCAACTCCAAGAGCGGGCTGACCTACCAGATCACCCAGATGGAGAAGGCGGGACTGGTGCGCCGCCGCAGCTGCCCCTCCGATGTGCGCGGCGTCTTCGCGGTCCTCACCGAGGCCGGCCTCGCCCGGCTGGAGGAGGCCGCGCCGGGGCACGTGGCCACCGTCCGCGAGATCCTCGTCGACGTGCTGACCCCCGAACAGCTGGACGCGCTGGCGGCCGGCCTCGGCGAGGTCGGCCGCCGGCTCAGGGAACAGGGCGCCTGAGGCGCCGCCGGCCGGAGCCCTGTTCCCCGCGTCGTGCGGCTACTTGGGCATCAGGACGGTGTCGACGATGTAGACCTTGGCATTGGCCGTGGTGACGTTGCCGCACACCACGTTGGCAGTGCCGTTGACCTTGTAGGACTCCCCGGAGCCGGCCGTGGTGAGCGTGCCCTTCTCCAGGGTTTCGAAGGAACCGGACTCCAGCTGCCGCGGCGTCAGCTGCCGGCCGACCACGTGGTAGGTGAGGATCTTCGTCAGGGTCGCCTTGTCGGCGAGGACCTTGTCCAGGTCGGCCTTCGGGATCTTGGCGAAGGCGTCGTTGGTCGGCGCGAACACCGTGATGTCCTTCGCGTTGTTGAGCGTGTCCACCAGCCCGGCCTTCTTGACCGCGGTGACCAGCGTGGACAGCGCCGGGTTGTTCGAAGCCGCGGTGGCCACCGGGTCCTTGGCCATCCCGTCGAAACTTCCCGCGCCCTGGGCGGGCACCCCGGCACAGGCCGGTCCGAACGGCGCGTCCGTCACCGTCGCGGGCGAGGCGGCGCCGGCGGCGGGATCGG
Source organism: Streptomyces sp. NPDC054883 (assembly GCF_053610645.1). Classification (NCBI taxonomy): domain Bacteria; kingdom Bacillati; phylum Actinomycetota; class Actinomycetes; order Kitasatosporales; family Streptomycetaceae; genus Streptomyces; species Streptomyces sp. NPDC054883. The sequence goes on from NZ_JBSGYT010000001.1 coordinate 260,229, forward strand.
CCGGCCCGGAGGCGGCGCTGCCGTAGCCCGACTCCCCGCCGGAGTCGGAGGAACAGGCGGCGAGGGCGAAGGGCAGCACGGCCGCGGCGGCGACGGCGACGGCCGAACGGCGGAGACGAAGACTGTTCATGAGGGTTCTCCTTGGGGTGTGACGGTCGGGATGAGGGTGTGGTCAGCCGACGCTGACGACGACCGAGTGCCGGCCGCTCGCCCCGTCGGGGATGGTGGGGGTGCGTTCCTCGGTCTGGGTGGTCCCGGACCGGTCGGTGGCCCGGACGGTGAGGGTGTGTCCGCCGGTGGCGGCCTGCCAGCGGTAGGACCACTGCCGCCAGGTGTCGGCGGTGTCCTCGGCGGCGAGGTCGGCCGGCTCCCAGGGGCCGTCGTCGACGCGTACCTCGACCCGGTCGATGCCCCGGTGCTGCGCCCAGGCGACCCCGGCGACCATGACGGCGCCGGATGCGGGGCGGGCGAACGGCTTGGGGGTGTCGATGCGGGCCTGCGTCTTGACGGGCGCCTCGCGGGCCCAGTGGCGCCGGACCCAGTAGGCGTCGTAGGCGGCGAAGGTGGTGAGTTCGATGTCCTCGATCCACTTGCAGGCCGAGACGTACCCGTACAGGCCCGGCACGAGCATCCGTACGGGGAACCCGTGGGCGAAGGGCAGGGGTTCGCCGTTCATGCCGACGGCGAGCATCGCGTCACGGCCGTCCAGCACGGCTTCCACCGGCGTTCCCAGGGTCATGCCGTCCACCGAGCGCGCCACGAGCTGGTCGGCCGGGCCGCCCTGCGACGGCGGCCGTACGCCCGCCTCGCGCAGCAGGTCGGCCAGGCGTACGCCGAGCCAGCGGGCGTTGCCGGCGTACGGACCGCCGACCTCGTTGGACACGCAGGTCAGGGTGATGTCGCGCTCGATGAGCGGGCGGCCGAGGAGGTCGGCGTAGCTGTACGTGCGGGGGCGGGCGACGCCCTTGCCGTGGATGCGCAGCCGCCAGCCGTCGGCCGAGACCGCGGGCACCACCAGGGCGGTGTCGACGCGGTAGAAGTCCGCTCCCGGCGTGGTGAACGGGCTGATGCCGGGAATGCGCAGGGAAGCGCCGCGGGGGACGGCCGGGGCGGGCGAGGCCGGCGCGGGCAGCCGTACGGCGGCCCGGGAGGCGGCCGCGTCCCGGGCCCGCGAGGAGTTCAGCCGCCGGCCGAGGGCTCCGGCCGCGGTGGCGGCGACGGCGGCGGCGCCGGCCGCCAGCAGGAACCCCCGGCGGTCCGGCCCGTGGCCCGCTGCCGCGCCCCCGCCGTCGGCCGGCCGGCCGGACAGCGCGTACAGCAGCGCCGCCCCGGCGAGGGCGCCCAGTACGGACGGCAGGGCGTCGACGGCACCGGTGGAGTCGGGCCGGGTGACGGCGGCCGCCCCGCCGACGAGACCGAACAGCAGCACCCCGGCGGCGCCGCGGCGGCGGTGGCGCAGGGCGAGGAGACCGAGTGCAACGCCCGCCAGCGCCAGGACGGCCAGGATGCCGAGCCGCAGGACGAGCTTGTCGTCGGTGCCGAAGTGCCGGATCGCCCAGTCCTTGAGCGCGGGCGGCGTACGGTCGATGGCCGCCCCGCCGACCGCGGTCACCGGTCCCGCCTCGGGCCGCACGGCGGCGGAGACCAGTTCGGCGAACGCCAGGGCGGCGTAGCCGGACAGCAGGCCACTCAGCGCCGCGGGGGCGGTGCGGGCGACGGTGGCTCGGTTGATCCTCACAGCGGGTCTTCGGCGCCGCCCGGCAGCCGGATTGGCCCCTACTTTTCGACGGAGCGGCTCCGCCCGGCGACCCGGGCGGCTGCGGGGCGCCCGGCACGCCGAGGTGGGACGCTGGAAGTGGCTGCCCCGGCCCCCGGCGGCCCGGCCCGAAAGCCGGATCGACCCCGCACCCCGGGGTGTCGTCAGCGGGTCGCCGGCCGCCTGCCGTCAGCATGGACAGACACGCGCACCACTCCAGCCGCACCGGGAGATTCTCGTGAAGATGCTGATCAACAGTGCCGAGACCGTCGTCGCCGACGCGCTGCGCGGGCTGGCCGCCGCGCATCCCGACCTGGACGTCGACGTCGAGCGGAGGGTCGTCGTACGGCGCGACGCGAAGACCGGCGGCCGGGTCGGGCTGGTGTCCGGCGGCGGTTCCGGCCACGAGCCGCTGCACGCCGGGTTCGTCGGCCCGGGCATGCTGTCGGCGGCGTGCCCCGGGGAGGTGTTCACTTCCCCGGTGCCCGACCAGATGGTGCGGGCCGCCGCCGCGGTCGATGCCGGGCAGGGCGTGCTGTTCGTCGTGAAGAACTACACCGGAGACGTACTGAACTTCGAGATGGCGGCCGACCTCGCGGGCGAGGACGGCGTACGGATCGAACAGGTGCTGGTCAACGACGACGTCGCCGTCACCGACAGCCTCTACACCGCCGGGCGGCGCGGGACCGGCGCGACCCTGTTCGTGGAGAAGATCGCCGGAGCGGCTGCCGAGGAGGGCGCGCCCCTGGAGCAGGTCGCGGCGCTCGCCCGCCGGGTCAACGAGTCCTCGCGCAGCTTCGGCGTCGCCCTGAGCGCCGTCACCACGCCCGCGAAGGGCAGTCCCACCTTCGACCTGCCCGTCGGCGAACTCGAACTGGGCATCGGGATCCACGGCGAGCCCGGCCGGGAGCGGCGCGCGATGATGCCGGCGCGGGAGATCGCAGACGTGGCGGTGGGCGCGGTGGTCGACGACCTCGCGCAGGCGGGTCTCGCCGACGGGCCGGTGATCGCGCTGGTCAACGGGATGGGCGGAACCCCGCTGCTGGAGCTGTACGGGTTCCACGCGGAGGTGGCCCGGGTACTGGCCGAGCGGGGCGTGCCGGTGGCCCGGACGCTCGTCGGCAACTACGTCACGTCCCTGGACATGGCGGGCTGTTCGGTGTCCTTGTGCCGGGCCGACGAGGAATTGCTGCGCCTGTGGGACGCCCCGGTCCAGACCGCCGCCCTGCGGTGGGGCCGGTGAGCGGCCGTCGGCCGACCGCCCCGGCCCGTCGTCAAAGCCCCGTCCGCGCGCCCGCGGACCGTATGGTGGCGGCGGGAGACCGGTCGGGCGGAGACGAGGCGAGGAGATCCGGTGCGTGACACAGACTTCTTCCGGCGCTGGATGGACACCGCCACGGCGGCGGTGGAGCGCGAGGCGGACCGGCTGACCGAACTGGACTCCCCCATCGGGGACGCCGACCACGGGAGCAACCTGCTGCGCGGCTTCATGGCCGTACGGGCGGCCCTCGCCTCCGGCGAACCGGCCGTGGCCTCCCCGGGCGAGGTGCTCCAGCTCGCCGGCCGGACGCTGATCTCCACGGTGGGCGGGGCGTCCGGACCGCTGTACGGGACGCTGCTGCGCCGCGCGGGCAAGGAGCTCGGCGACGCCGCCGAGGTCTCCGACGACGCGCTGCGCGAGGCGCTGTACGCCGGGGTGGGCGCGGTGGCCCAGCTCGGCGGGGCCGCGCCGGGCGACAAGACGATGCTGGACGCGCTGGTGCCGGGGGTGGCCGCGCTCGGCACCTCCTACCGGGCGGCCGCGGACGCGGCGGAGGAGGGCGCACTGGCGACGGTGCCGCTCCAGGCGCGCAAGGGCCGGGCCAGTTACCTGGGCGAGCGCAGCATCGGGCACCAGGATCCGGGGGCGACCTCGTCGGCCCTGCTGCTGAACGCGCTGGCCGAGGTAGCGGAGGACGGGGCGTGAGCGCGCCCGGGGCCGGTGTCGGCATCGTGCTGGTCTCGCACAGCGCCGGGGTCGCGCAGTCGGTGGCCGATCTCGCCCGGGGTCTGGCCGGGGGCGCGCCGGCCGTCAAGATCGCCGTCGCGGGCGGCACCGGGGACGGCGGGCTCGGCACCAGCGCGGAGCTGATCGTGACCGCCGCCCGGACCGTGGACCAGGGCGCGGGGGTCGCGATCCTGGCGGACCTGGGCAGTTCGGTGCTCACGGTCAAGTCGCTGCTGGTGGACGGCGAGCTGCCGGACGGCAGCCGGCTGGTGGACGCGCCGTTCCTGGAGGGGGCGGTGGCGGCGGTGGTGGCGGTGTCCGCCGGCGCCCCGCTGGACGCGGTGCAGGCCGCGGCCGGCGAGGCGTACACGTACCGCAAGAGCTGACCGGCCGGGCCGGCCGGCGCAGGGCCCTACCGTCCGCGCAGGGTTTCGATCTCGCGGCGTTCGCGCTTCGTCGGCCGGCCCGCGCCACGGTCGCGGATGCCGACCACCGCCGCCTCGACGGGGGTGGGCGGCGGCGGGCTCTTGTCGATGTAGCACTCGGCGGCCACCGGCGCGCCGACCCGCTTGGCCACCGGCCTGCGGACCACCACGATCCGCTCGCGGCCCGCGTGGAAGAGCCGGACCTCGTCGCCCGCGCGCACGGCCTGGGCCGGCTTGGCGCGTTCGCCGTTGACCTTGACATGACCCGCGCGGCAGGCCGTCGCCGCGGTCGAGCGGGTCTTGGTCAGGCGCACCGACCAGATCCACGCGTCCACCCGGACCGTTCCCGATACCTCTTCAGCCATGTCCCGACCTTATCGAGAGGGGCGCCCGGGGACAGAACGACTTTCGGCGAATACCACAACACCACCGGCACCTGCCATGTACAACTAGCTGATGGAATTGCAAATGCGCCGGAGGTGCCCCTACCTTGTCGCACATGCAGTCCTACACCATCGGACAGGCCGCGCGCCTGCTGGGCGTCAGCCCGGACACGGCGCGCCGCTGGGCCGACGCCGGCCGGGTCGCGACCCATCGCGACGAGGGCGGGCGCCGGCTGATCGACGGCCGCGCGCTGGCCGCCTTCTCCGTCGAGGTGGGCCAAGGCGCCCACAGCGAGGAAGAGGAGCCGTACACCTCGGCGCGCAACGCCTTCCCCGGGATCGTCACGGCCGTCACGCTCGGCGACGTGGCCGCCCAGGTGGAGATCCAGGCCGGTCCGCACCGCCTGGTGTCGCTGCTCACCCGTGAGGCCGTCGAGGAGCTCGGCCTGGAGGTCGGAATGCAGGCGACCGCCCGCGTGAAGTCCACCAGTGTGCACGTCGACCGCACCTGACCGCGGTCCCGGCACCCCCGCTCAGCACCACCGAACGTCCCCACCCGCTCCGCCCGTCCCCGGCGCGGGTCACCACCGTGCGGTCCCGGCACCCGAGCCGGCCGCCGACCCGACCGAGGAGCACCCGCTCATGTCCCCGATCCTGACCCGCCGCGGCGCGGCCGCCGCCGCCCTGACCGCCGCCCTGCTCGTGCCGGCCCTCTCGGCCTGTGGCGCCGACAAGAAGACCGCCGCCGCCTCGCCGAGCGCTTCCTCCGCCCCCTCCACCGGGACCGAGGCGGCGAACCTGACCGTCCTCGCCGCTTCCTCGCTCACCGACGTCTTCAAGACGGCGGGCGCCGCGTACGAGAAGGCGCACCCCGGTACGAAGGTCACCTTCTCCTTCGCCGGTTCGCAGGAACTCGCCGCCCAGGTCAAGCAGGGCGCCCCGGCCGACGCGCTGGTCACCGCCGACACCAAGACCATGGACGGCCTCAAGGCCGAGACCGGTGATGCGACGGTCATCGCGAAGAACCGCCTGGTCATCGCCGCCGGCAAGGGCAACCCGTTCAAGATCGACGAGCTCAAGGACCTCGCGGACAGCAAGATCAAGGTGGTGCTCGCCGCGCCCGAGGTGCCGGTCGGCCGCTACGGCAAGCAGATCCTCGACGCGCAGAAGATCGAGGTCAAGCCGGTCTCCCAGGAGCCCAACGTCCGCGCCGTACTGAGCAAGGTCGAACTCGGCGAGGCCGACGCCGGCCTCGTCTACAAGACGGACTCCGCCAAGTCGGGCGACAAGGTGGTCAGCGTGGACATCCCCGACGACCAGAACGCCGTCGCCTCCTACCCGGCCGCCACGCTCAAGCAGTCCAAGAACGGTGCGGCCGCAGCCGCGTTCGTGGCCTGGCTGAGCACGCCTGAGGCGCAGAAGATCCTCCAGGACGCCGGTTTCCAGAAGCCGTGACACCGGGCACGGCCGAACGCGCGGGAGGGACTGCCCGGTCCGGGGGGACGGGCAGTCCCTCCCGCCGTTGCCGCGCCGCCCGCGCGCGGGCGCCGGTCCAGGCCCTACCCTTCCCCTTCCGGAACGCCGCCCGGCAGACATCGTGACCCGGCCCCGCCGGGGACCCCAGCCAGGAACCGCCTCATGAGCAGACTCCGTACCCGCGTCCGGCCGCCCCTGGTCCTGGCGTTGCCCGCGCTCCTCGCCGTGGCGTTCTTGCTGCTGCCGCTCGTCGGCATCCTGACCCGCACCCAGTGGGGCGAGCTGGGCACCCATCTGGGCAGCCCCGGCGTGGAAACGGCGCTGCGGCTGTCGCTGCTCGTCTCCTTCTGGGCCCTCGGGCTCTCGCTCCTCCTCGGCGTGCCGCTCGCCTGGCTGCTGGCCCGCGTCGACTTCAAGGGCAAGGCGTTCGTACGGTCCCTCGTGCTGCTCCCGATGGTGCTGCCGCCCACGGTCGGCGGGGTGGCGCTGCTGCTGGGCTTCGGCCGGCGCGGGCTGCTCGGGCCGTGGCTGGAGGACACCTTCGGCATCACGCTGCCGTTCCACACGTCGGGCGCCGTCGTCGCCGCCACCTTCGTCGCGATGCCGTTCCTCGTCATCAGCCTGGAGGGCGCGCTCAGCGGCCTGAGGCGGAGTTACGAGGAGACCGCGGCCTCGCTCGGCGCCCCGCCGGTGCGGGTGTTCTTCACCGTGACCCTGCCCATGGTGGCGCCCGGATTGATCGCGGGCGCGGCGCTGACCTGGGCCCGGGCGCTCGGCGAGTTCGGGGCCACCATCACCTTCGCGGGGAACCTCCCCGGCACCACCCAGACGCTGCCGCTCCAGGTGTACCTGCTGCTCCAGGACAGCCCGGAGGCAGCCACCTCGGTGTCCCTGCTGCTGCTCGCGATCGCGATGGGGGTGCTGATCGCGCTGCGCGGCCGCTGGACCGGCACCCCGGCCGGGCGCACCCCGGCCGCGGCGGCCGTCCCCGGGGCCGGGGAGGTCCCCGAGCCTCCCGTTCCGGTGCAGCCGGCCGTCGCACGCCGGGACGGCGGCCGGTGGCCGCTGCACGCCGAGGTCACCGGCTTCAACCGGCTCACCCTGGACGCCGGGCCCGGCACCACGATCGCCGTCGTCGGCGAGAACGGCGCGGGCAAGACCACCCTGCTGCGGGCCCTGCTCGGCCTGACCCCGCGCGCCCACGCCGAGTTGCGGCTCGGCGGCACCGATGTCACCGCCCTGCCGCCGCACCGGCGGCAGGTGGCCTGGGTCCCGCAGGACGGCGCGCTGTTCCCGCACCTGACCGCCCTCGCCAATACCGCGTACGGGCTGCGCGCCCGCCGGGTGCCGCGCGCCGAAGCCCGCGCCGAGGCGCAGGCGTGGCTGGACCGGCTCGGCGTCGGGCACCTGGCCCGGCGCAAGCCGGCCCAGCTGTCCGGCGGGCAGGCTCAGCGGGTGGCGCTGGCCCGGGCCCTCGCGGCGCGGCCCCGGCTGCTGCTCCTGGACGAGCCGCTCGCGGCCCTCGACCAGACGACGCGGGCCCGGGTCCGGCACACCCTGCGCACCCACCTGGCCGGCTTCGGCGGGGTCTGTCTGATCGTCACGCACGACCCCGTCGAGGCGGTGTCGCTGGCCGACCGGGTCCTCGTGCTCGCCGACGGGCAGACCCTCCAGGACGCCCCGCCGGCCGAGGTCACCCGGCATCCGCGCTCGCCGTGGGTGGCCCGGATGCTGGGCCGCAACGCCTGGCCGGGCACCGCCACCGCTGAGGGGCTGAAGCTCGCCGGAGGGGGCCGGCTGGTGGTGCCCGAGGCGCTGCCCGAAGGGTCGGAGGCGTTGGCGATCATCGCCCCGGAGGCGGTGTCCGTCCACCGGACGCGGCCGGACGGCAGTCCCCGCAACGTGTGGCCCGGCACCGTACGGGAGGTCACCGCGGTGGGGAGCCGGCTGCGCGTGCTGGTCGGATCCACCGAGGCCCCCGACCTCGTCGCGGAGATCACCCCGCAGGCGGCGGCCGAACTCGGTGTGGTCGACGGCGCCGAGGTGTGGACCAGCGTCAAGGCCACCGAGGTGACGCTCGTCCGGCTCTGATCCGGCGTCAGGCTCCGGGCCGTACGGACAGCCAGTCCCCGGCGGCGAAGGCGTCGACGCCGATCAGGGTCCGTTCCGCGCGGGCCGCCGAGACCGCCAGGACACCCTCGGAGCGGCCGGCCGCGAACCGGGGTGCGTCAAGGGTCAGCAGCACCGCGCGCTTCCCGGTGGTGCGGCGGAAGTCGGCCAGCAGGCGCTCCAGCAGGCCGGCCTCCTTGCGGTCCACGGTGCGGGGCGCATGGCGTTCCACGACGGCCACCGCGCCCGTGCCCGGCTCCCGGGCGGCAGCCGCCAGCGCCTCGCGGACCGCCCGCACCCGGCCCAGCCCGGCGCCGCCGTCCAGCGTGCGGCGGCCGCTGTCCAGCTGCACGATCCGTACCCCGTGGTGCACGAACGCGCGGAGGGCCCGCCCGTCGCCGAGCACCAGGTCGACGCCCGGCGGCGGCGCGTGCCCGGCCGGGACCACCGCGAACCGCCAGGGCCGGGCCGCCACTTCGGCGGCGGTGTCCAGCACGGGATCGGTGGCCGCGTGCACGGCGGGGGCCGGTCCGGTCGGCGGGGTGGCGGCGGTCGGGGTGTCCAGCAGCAGCCGGCCCGGTCTGGTCCCGGGCGCCGCCGAAAGCCGGGTCAAGGTCAGCGGCCGCTGCGCTCCCCCCGGCAGCGCCAGGGTGATCCGGCGCCTGCCGGTCCAGGTCACGGCGGGCCCGCGCAGGGAGACGGCGGCCCCGTCGGCGTCGGCCAGCTGCACGGTGGGGCGGGCTCCGGAGCCGTCCCCCGTCACCCACAGGGATACCGAGCGGGCGAGCTCCGGCACCGGGACCGGGCCGGGCGGGAGGGCGTACGCCCCGGTGCGGGCCGGGGTGAGGGCCAGCGCCCCGGCGGCCGCGGCCGCGCCCGGGCCGGTCCAGCGGGCGGTGTCCCCGGGGGCGGCGAGCGGCAGCTCCGCCAGGCCCACGCCGAGGGCGAGTTCCGCGGTGGCCCCGGTGGCCCGGACGGTGACGCCCAGCCGCCCGGTGGCGTGCGGCACCCGGGCGGCCACGGTGAAGGCGCCCCGGCCGTCGTCGGTCACGCTCCAGCGGGAGCGGTCGAACCGGAGCGTCACGTCCCGGGGTTCGACCGGCGCGGCCGCACCCTGGGCGTCGTAGCCGGTCAGCGCGAACGAGGCGGGCTCGGCGGGGCGGGCCAGGCCGATCCGGTCGGAGGTGGGCCGGATCCGGGTCAGCGGGCCGAGGACGTCCAGGCGCAGCTCGCCGGCGGCCGGGCCGCGGCGGGCCGTGACGGTGGCGGGGCCGGGCCGCAGCGCGTGGAAGACCCCGTCCGGGCCGGTCCTGCCGCCGCCCCCGGTGGTCCAGTGCGGGGCGCCGGGGGCGGGGCCGAGCGCGGAGTCGTGGCCGGTGGCGGTCAAGGTGCGGGTCAGGCCGGGGAAGGCGCGGGCCGGCCCCGCCACGGGCTCGACGCGGTATCCGGTGAGGCGGCCGGAGCCGGCCGGGGCGGTGAGGACGAGGCCGTTGGGGACCGGGCGGAGCGAGCCGTCCGACGGGGAGTTCTCCACGGTCAGGGCGGTGGCCCCGGTCCGTCCGGCGAGCAGGGTCGAGGAGCCGCCGCCGTCCAGGTTGAGGGCCTCGGCGGCGCCGAGCCGGCGCATCATCCGGCCGAGCCCGGTCAGGGTGAGGCCGCCGCTGTCGTGCTGGCGGCCGTCGACGGTGACCAGGTGCAGTCGCCGGCCGTCGGCCGAGAGGCCGACCGCGGTGCGCGGGGCGGCGGTGTCGTTGGGTTCGCCGTCGTGGTCCTGCGGGGTTCCGGCCAGGACCAGCGGCTCGCGGCCGCCGATCGCCGTCACGGGGACCGGGGCGCCGGACGCGGGGAGCGGGCGGGCCGTCACGGCCACCGGATCACCGGGGCGCAGGGCGGCGAGTTCGGCCGCCGCGCGCCCGGCGGCGGCCAGCAGGGTGGTTCCGGCGGCGGGGCGCCCCGCCGGCTGCCGGGCGGGTCCGGTCACCCGGCCGGCGCGGAGTTCCACGGCCCGCACCGCCGCGGCGGGCATCCTGATGCCGGGCCAGTCCCCGGTGTAGAGGGTGAAGCCCTCGGCGGGCGGCCGGGCGGCGTTGTAGCCGGCCAGGGGCCGGACGGCACCGCCCGGCAGGGTGACGGTCCCGGCGAGGCCGAGCCGCAGGAGGCGGCCGCTCCCGTCGGGGCCGAAGCCGACGGCCAGGCCGCCGCCGGGGCCGGGCGACGCGGAGTGCAGGAGCCGTCCGGAGCGCAGCCCGGGGCCGAGGGGGGCTCTGGTGCCGCGGATGTCGAAGAAGTCGCCGTTGACGGCGCCGACGATCCGCCGCCCGGGCCCGGCCGGATGCCGGGCGGCGGCCTCGGCGAGGGTCTCGGGGCGCGCCGGGTCCCGGCCGGGGCCGCCGAGGTACTCGGCGCGTACGCCGTCGGCACCGCCGAGGTCGGCCACGAGTTCGTCGATCCGCAGCCACCGGTCGGCCTGGAGGCGGTCGTAGGACTCCAGCCGGACTCCGGGGGCGATCTGCCGGGAGGTGCGGGCGGTCTCGATGCCCTCGTCGTCGGCGGCCCGGGCCGGGGGAGCCGCGATGAGGGCGGCGCAGACCAGTGCGGCCAGCAGGGGCCCGAGCAGGGCGGCGAACGGAACGGGGCGGGACGCGGCGAGCGGCGGACGCGGGTTCGGCACCCGGGCAGCATCGAACGACGGGCCGGTCCACGAGCGTCCGTTCGGCGTGCCGCGCCCGCGGGTTCAGCCATTCGCCGTCCGGGCGGCGCCGGCAGGCACAGCCCTACGCCGTCCGGGCCGCGCCGACAGGCACAGCCCTACGCCGTCCGGGCGGCGGCCCCCGGGTTCAGCCGTATCGCCGCTCGGGCCGCGCCCCCGGATACGGCCGTGCGCCATGGAGACCGCGCCTGCGGGTCCAGCCATGCGCTGTCCAGGCCGCGGATTCCGCCATCTCGGCGTCCGGGCTGCACCGGCGGGTTCAGTCGTGCCCCATCCGGGACGTCGGCCGCTTCAACCAATTCGCCGCCCGGGCCGCGCCCGCGGACTCCGCCGTTCGGCCCGACCGGCGGCGCCCGCAGGCACAGCCGTGTACCGCCCGGGCGGCGCCCGTTGGTTCTTCGCCGCCCGGGCCGCGCCCGCAGATTCATTTCGCCGCCGGGCCGCGCCGGCGGACTCCGCCATTCACCCACCGGACGGCGCCCGCAGGCACAACCGTGCACCTCCGGGCCGAGCCTGCGGGTCCAGCCAAGCGCTGTCCAGGCCGCGGACTCCGCCATTTCGCCGCCCGGGCCGCGCCCGCAGATTCATTTCGCCGCCGGGCCGCGCCGGCGGACTCCGCCATTCACCCACCGGACGGCGCCCGCAGGCACAAC